>JABFRY010000004.1 GCA_013140955.1 Acidobacteriota bacterium | reverse complement strand
CCCTGTCCTTCTATCAGGAGGCCCGCCAGAGCGGCGGCGACTTCGACGCCGGCATTCGTGCGGGCGTCACGCGCGTGCTCGCGAGCCCCTGGCTCCTGTATCGGGTCGAGAGCTCGCCCGCCAACGTTCGTGCGGGTCAGCCTCACCGGGTCAGCGACGTCGAGCTGGCCTCGCGGCTGTCGTTCTTCCTGTGGAGCAGCATTCCCGACAAGGAACTGCTCGACCTCGCGATCGCGGGCCGGCTCCGCAATCCTGGCGTCCTCGAGGCCCAGGTGCGTCGCATGGTCGCCGACGAGCGCGCCGACTCGATGGTGGCGAACTTCACCGGGCAGTGGCTGCAGCTCCGGAACCTGGAAGCCCGGGTGACGCCTGACCTGCTGCTCTTCCCGAACTTCGACGACAACATCCGTAAGGGCTTCCGTCGCGAGACGGAGATGTTCTTCGGTCACATCCTCCGTGAGAACCGCAGTGCCCTCGAGCTGCTCAGTGCGAACTACACGTTCCTCAACGAGCGGCTTGCCAAGCACTACGGCATCGCCGGAGTCTACGGTGCGCGCTTCCGCCGGGTCGAGCTGACCGACGAGAATCGCTTCGGTCTGCTCGGTCACGGCAGTCTCCTGTCGCTCACCTCGGTGGCGACCAGGACCTCGCCGGTCATCAGGGGCAAGTTCATTCTCGGCACCCTGATGAACACGCCCGCTCCGCCGCCTCCGCCGGCCGTTCCGACGCTCGAAGAGAGCGCCGGCACCCGTGAGGCGCCGCGCACCGTCCGGCAGCAGCTCGAACTGCATCGCCGGAACCCGACCTGCGCGTCGTGCCATCGAGTGATCGATCCCGTCGGGTTCGCACTCGAGAACTTCAACGCCATCGGCCAGTGGCGCGAGACGACCAACGAGGGTCCGGTCGACGCGGCCGGCGTGCTTGCTGACGGGTCGCAGGTGAGTGGTCCGGTGACGCTCCGGAACATCATCCTGAGCCGTCCGGACGCGTTCGCCACGATTCTGAGCGAGCGCATGATGACCTACGCCCTCGGACGCGGCGTGGAACCGTCGGATATGGCGGTGGTCAGGAACGTCGTCCGACAGGCGTCCCAGCAGGACTACCGTCTCATGTCCATCGTCATGGGCATCGTTGAAAGCCAGCCGTTCCAGATGCGCACCAAGTTGGAGCCGGCGGAAACCGACAACCGCGTCGCGCAGGCGCGCTAAACCGAGCGAGGGTTAAGAAGCCATGATCATCACGAAGAAGCATCTCTCCCGCCGCACGTTCCTGCGCGGCACCTTCGGCGCCATGGTGGCGCTGCCCATGCTGGACGCCATGGTCCCGGCGCTCGCAGCGCAGGGCCAGGCGGCGGCACGGCCGTTCCGCTTCGGCGCGGTCTACCTGCCCAATGGTGTCTACCCGGACACCTGGCATCCGGACACCGTGGGCGCGGACTTCGTGTTCAAGCAGGTGATGAGCCCGCTCGAGCCGTTCCGCGACCAGCTGGTCGCCGTCAGCAACATGAAGGCGCCGTGGGGTGAGTCGGTCCACCTGGGCGCCAGCGCGGCGTTCCTGAACGGCGTGGGCCCCGTTGGCGCCCGTGAGGGTGGCCGCGGTGACGCCTTCGGCAAGATCCAGTCGAAGAAGACGGTGGACCAGTTCATCGTCGACAAGGTGGCTGGTGACACGCCGCTGCGCTCCATCGAAGTCGGCACGGAGGACATGGGCACGGCCGCCGGTGCGTGCGACGGCTTCCCCTGCACCTTCTTCAACGCGCTCTCGTGGCGTGATGACACCAGCCCGCTGCCGGTGGGCATCAATCCGCGCGTGACCTTCGAGCGGCTCTTCGGTGAGACGGGCACGGCCTCCCAGCGGATGGCCAGCCTGAAGCAGAAGCAGAGCATGCTCGACTCCATCACCGAGGAAACCGCCAAGCTGCGGCGCGACCTCGGCGCGGCCGACCGCCGGCTGGTGGACGAGTACCTGAGCAACATCCGTCAGGTCGAAGGACAGCTCGATCGTATGGAGAGCCGTCTCGCGACGATCACCGATGCGCCCGAGGCGCCGATTGGCATCCCCGAGGCTTTCGACGACCACATGACGGTCACGTATGACCTGATGCACCTGGCGCTCCAGGGCGACATCACGCGCGTCTTCACCTTCCTGCTCGGTCACGAGGCCAGCAGCCGGAGCTACGCGCACATCGGTCTGCCCGACTCGCACCACACGATGTCGCACCACGGCAACGACCCCGAGAAGCTCGAGAAGTACGCCAAGGTGGCGCTCTACCACATCTCGAAGTTCGCGGAGTTCGCCGACAAGCTGAAGGCCACGCCGGACGGTGACGGGAACCTCCTCGATCACTCGATGCTCTACTGGGGCAGCGGCATGGGCAACGGCAACGTGCACGACCGGAACAACCCGCCCGCCGTCATCGTGGGTGGCGCCAACGGTCGTCTCAAGGGCAATCGCCACATCAAGGCCGACACCGACACCCCCGTGGCCAACCTCCTGGTCGCGATGGGCAAGGTGGCCGGAGCCGAGCTCGAGACGCTCGGACCCTCAACCGGCAGCATCGACCTGTAGTTCGCTCCACAACGGTGCGGCGAGGCGTGGCCTCGTCGCACCGCTTCGCTCGGTCCCACCTGCCCTCGCCGGTCCCTTCTCCCCCTCATCTCCTCTTCCCGCGCTTTCCGATCGCTTGAGTTCGAAGGGCTGGCTGCTCTCGGCCTCGGTGCTCGACGCGTCGTGGGGCAATGGCCCGGCGAAACGGGGTCTCACGCTTGAGACGCCGAGCGTCTGGCGGGCCTCAGGGTCCTGTCGAGAGCGCCGCGTCGAGACGAGCGTCGCGGCCGTAGATGTCGTCGGCGAATCGGACGAGTCCCGAGTCGGGCATCACGGCGGCGGTCGTGTAGAAGAGGACGACCTGAACAGGGCGGTCCAGCTCCACACGCCGCGTCGCGGTGCCGGTCATGGTCCTGGCAATCCGCTCAGCTGTCCATCCGGGCTGGTCCGCCAGCGCCCATTCGGCCAGGCGCGCCGGGTCTTCGACCCGAACACAGCCGTGGCTGTAGTCACGGCGGGAGCGGGCAAAGACCTGAGTATTCGGCGTGCCGTGCAGGTACACGTTGTCCTGGTTCGGGAAGTCGAACTTCACGAGCCCCAGCGCGTTTCGCGGCCCTGGACGCTGCCGAACGCGCAGGCGCCCCTGTTGCAGGCCCTCGAGGCTCTCGGCCGACAGCGCCAGCACGCGGGCGGTATCGCCAGGGCCCTCGACGATTTCCATACCCTGCCGTTCGAGATACCCGGGGTCCGCTTCGAGAGCGGGCAGCACCTCGTTGCGCAGGATCGAGGCAGGGACGTTCCAGAAGGGGCGGAAGATCACCGCCCGCATCTCCTCGATGAAGACCGGTGTCTCGGTGGTCAATGCCCGCCCGACGACCGCTCTCATGTTGAGGGCTGGCACCTGTTGCTCGCCCGGCGAGTCCCAGGCCCACAGTTCGAACATCGGAATGTTCAGGGTGAGCAGTCGCCGCGCGCTCAGGTCCGGCAGCCAGCGCAAGCGCTCGAGCGCCAGTTCAATCTGGCGCGCGCGCCGCTCCAGCGGCACGTTGAGGGCAGCCACCGTGGCCTGACCCAGCACGCCGTCCTGCGCGAGCCCGTGCCGGCCCTGAAACCGGATCACACCGCTCACCAGCGGCTCGGCGTAGCGTCCGGGGGGCGCCGCGGCCGCGTCTGGTGCGAGGTCGCCCAGAGCCACCAGGCGTAGCCTCAAGGTCTCGCCGCGTTCGAGGGACTCCCCGGGTTTCACGCCAGCGCCCGACAGAGCCAGGGGCGACGGACCCGCAGCCGTGGCCAGCTCCCGATATCGGGGCAGGGCCTGTCGCAGCAGGCGGTACTGCGCGAGGGGTGGTCTGAGCTCGTCCACAGCGGCACGCAGGTTCCCGGTGGCGACGCCTTGCCGGAGCGCAGCGACGAAGTCGTGCTCCTCGTCCGGCATCTCGAGGCGAAACCCCAGCGCCCGCGGGTCGACCCGGCCGAGGTGCACCTGTCGGAGCAGACGCAGCAGGCCGGCGCTGAGGTCCAGCTCGAAGGCTGCCGCTTCGTCGGTCGACAGGGCCGAGCGAGAGCGACGCTCCCCCGCCAGCCGACGCACGAGCGGCGTCTGGTAGTCCGATGGGACGAGGCCGTCGAGGGTCGCCTCATCGAATACCTCGAGCGCGCTCGCGCTCAGTGCGGAGGGCCGACCTGTGCCGTCGAGCCACAGCAGCCGGAGACCGTCGGCATAGAGGCGCTCCAGGTCCAAGCGTTCCTGGTCCGACACGCCGGCGGGCCAGGCCCCGTCCTCGACGAGGGCCTGCACGCGTGCTGCGACAGCCGTGAAGGTGGGTGCCTGGTCCGGGTTGGCAGCGGTGGCGGTCTCCACGTCGCGTGCGACCGCGTCGGATTCAGGTCCGCGGAAGCACCCAGCCTGGAGCAGGGCGAGGCCCGCCAGCGCTGCCGCGACTGCCACCTGGCGGTGTCGTTCGCGCGCCGTCCGAGCGGTGCCGTTGCCCCCCATGCCGTTCACCTTACCGCAGCCTCGTGCGGCGCGCCCAGCTCGTGAGCGTGACGGCGCTTCACGCTCGTTGTAGGGATTGCCAGGCCAGCGGCCGAGTCTGCACGTGCGTGGAGGTCCAAATGCTAGACATTTCAGTCGTCGCGCGGTTATTGGCCGGCACATGCCTTGCGAAGTTCAGGCACAGTTGCACCCGAATGTGCGGGTGCACGTCAGAAGGGAGGCCCTGCATGGTACGGGCACGATGCGCGATGAGGTCGGTCCTCATGGCAGTCTGCGGCGTGGCGCTGGCCGGAGCGATGGTGTCGGCGCAGACGCAGGACAACGACGTGATCTTCCCGGCGGAGACCGAGTTCCAGCTGGCCACCGGCGAGAAGGTGATGCCGGCCGGCGACTACCGGATCGAGCGGATCGGTCACAGCAGCATGTTCGTGCTGTATGACGGCCGCGACACCGACATGGCATCTCCTGTCGCCATCATCGACGCCACGGAGCAGACCAGGGGTCCCGCCGACTTCGGCAAGGTCCTGGCTCACTTCGAGGCTCATCCAGAGTCGGGGCACGAGGAGACCAGGGTGCTCAGGGGCTGGACGCTCGACGGCGCGCGCTGGAACATCCAGAACGTCGTTGAGACCAACGGCGAGGGGACGTTCGCAGACCTGTTCGGCAACTAGCGCGAGCGTGCCGACGCCCGACACTCGATAATGTGGCAGGAGCGCAGTCGCGGGAAGCGCCGGCGAAGAGCCGGTCTTCCCGTGGCTCTCGCTCTGGGCCACCACCCCCCTGGACATGGCTGATACCATGGGCGCGACCTCGCATCCGTGACCGGGTGCGATACGGTTCCAGGCCCGCGGTGGCCGGTGTCGGGCCGCCCTCGTGTCTCGTCCCTGGTCGCGAGCACCATGACCGACTTCCTGCAATCGACCGGCCTGCTGTTCGTCCTTCTCAACCCCTTCCTCGTCATCATCTACCTCGTGGATGTCGTGCAGAAGCTGCCGCGGGAGCAGTTCCGGCGGGTGCTCTTCCGGGCCGGGATCATTGCCGGCGGGGTGTTCTGCGGGTTCGCCCTGCTGGGTGACGCGATCTTCTCGAGCCTGCTGCAGGCGGATTTCGCGTCCTTCCAGATCTTTGGCGGCATCGTGTTCCTGCTCATTGGCATCCAGTTCGTGTTCCAGGGACCAACCGCGATCACCATTCTTCGTGGCGAATCGGAGCACATTGCCGGAGCCATTGCCATGCCCGTGCTCATCGGCCCAGGGACGATCTCGGCCAGTGTGGTGATCGGCCAGCGGCACGAGCCCCTGCTGGCGTGCGTGGCCGTGCTGCTGGCCGTGGTGGCATCCCTGTTCACAATGGCTGTGCTCAAGTCGCTCCACGACCTGGTGCGGCCCCACCGCGAACGACTCATCCAGCGCTATATCGAGGTGGCTGGCCGCATCACCGCGCTGTTTGTCGGCACCGTCGCGATCGACATGCTGATGCAGGGGCTGCGCTCCTGGTGGGACAAGTTCTGACACCACGCGGGTGATGTCCTGCCGATGTCGTTGGGACGAGGGGTGACCGCCGACCGGTGACGCCCTGCCGATAGCAGGTCGGTGGGGCGACTCAGGCGGCCGCATCCACCAGCGAGATGCTGCGCATCGGCAGGCAATTCAAGCATGCGAGGGCTTCGGCCGTGCGGCATCCCGATTGCGATTCCGACGGGCAAGGAGACCCGCATGGAGTTGAACCGCATTGAGGCCACCTTGAACCAGCTCGCGGCGCAGATGCCGAAGGGCGTGGCCACGTCGGGGGCACCCGACAGTTTCGACGCGCTGATCGAATCGCTGAGGACCGACATCACGGCCGCGATCAAGGAAGTGGTGGCAGGCGCAGGCCTGGCAC
>JABFRY010000094.1 GCA_013140955.1 Acidobacteriota bacterium | reverse complement strand
CTGTACCGCTGGGAGAGCGGCTCGCCAACAAACCAGACCGACCCAAGCGGGCTAGAATCGTGCTCAGGCGGCGCTCAAGCCATGGGCGTCGCTCAAGCCATGGGTGTGATGGACGATTTGGAGCTTTGGGGGCGGCGGCTCTGGGACGACTTTACGGGGATGTTCCGGCCGCCGGGCAGGTCGTCGGGGTCGTCGGGAGCGGGCGGGTCAGCCCCAATGTTGGGTCCGAACCAGATCATGACGATGTACCTGCAAGTGATGTGGGACCACCTGCGGCGGATGTTCGGGTCGCCATCGCCGACGGCTTGGCCAAGCCTGAAGGCGATGGCCACCTTCTTGTTGGCTTCCATCTCGGCCGGGTCGGACGTGCACCCTGGCGTCGGATTGGGAATGAACGGGTTGAACGGCGCCTGCTGCGCCTGAGCCGGGGCGGCCGTCCACAGCGGCAGCGCCACCAGCATCCACACGAACCTCTTCACACTCATGCCGTTGCTCCTTCTCGTGCTCGCCGCGCGCCACCGGTGGCGGACGGACATCGCAGACCTGATACGAACGCGCGGCGGGACCTGTTTAGGCGCCCACCCGCACGCGGCGCCCGTCCGGCAAAACCGGGTCAGCATACCACTGCTGCCGGGGGGGCTTGCGCGCTCCCTGCCGCCAACCGCTCATGGGCCGAACCGGTCCAACGGTGGCGATCTGGTGCCGTGTCGGCGTCGCCGGGCCGGCGGACGTCATGGGCATCTGCCGCGTGTGATGGCTCCCGGTCACCTCGTCCGGACGAGGCGCGACGGCTACGGGGTCACCACCAATTGGGTGACGACGTCCCAGGTGAAGCGCACGAACCGGTGCAATTCGCCCTCGAGGATGCGCTCCTGATCGCTGTGCGCGCCGAAGCCCAGCGGGCCGTCCTCGACGTCGATGCCAGGGCCGATGCCATAGCACTGCACGCCGCGGGCACGGAGATACGCCATGTCGGTGGCGCCGGTGCTCATGGTGGGCAGTGTGGGCACGTCGTAGTGGCGTCGGACTGCCGCCTCGATGGCCTCGAAGGCGCGCGTATCGAGCCGGCTCGTGCCGCCGGGCCGGACGTCGCGGGGCGCCCAGTCCACGCTCACCGCAGGATCGGCAATCGCCGCCCGCAGGCTCTCCAGGATCGCCGCGGGATCGTCATCCGGGAGCAGGCGCAGATCGATGGACGCCTTCGCCTCCGAGGGAATCACGTTGAGCCGATAGCCGGCATCGACCATCGTCGGCGAAGCCGTGGCGTGGAGGATGGCGGCATGCGCGGGCTCGGTGGCACGGAACTCCTGCTCCACCGCCTGCACCTTTGCGGGGTCGAGCACGTCGGCATAGCGGCGCGCCGCCTCCGGCGACGCGATCTGCGCCAGCCGCCGGAAATAGGTGCCCGTTGTCTCGTTGAGCTGGATCGGCGGCTGCCAGTCGGCGATGCGCGCCAGCGCGGTGCCCAGACGGACGACGGCGTTGGACTGGAGGGGCACCGAGGCGTGGCCAGCCACGCCGCGCGCCGTCACCTCGACCGCGCGCGGGATCTTCTCGAGCGTCTGCACGGCGGCGAACCGCGCCTGCCCGTCGCGTCGCTCGACGCGACCGCCTTCGGCCAGGCAGTACTCGGCGTCGATGGCCGGGAAGTGCTGCTCGGTCATGAACTGGATGCCGACCCGCGTCGTCCCCTCCTCCCCGGCTTCGGCCAGCAGGATCACGTCGCGCGCCAGCGGCACGTTCAGCCGCTTCAGCAGGAGCATCACCATCAGCGCCGAGGCCAGGTTGTCCTTGTCGTCGAGCGTGCCGCGACCGTACACGTACCCGCCTTCCCGCACCGCGCCGAAGGGAGGATGCGACCACCGCGCGGGATCGACGTTGACGACGTCGGTGTGGGCCATCAGCAGCAGCGGCCGGCCGGGACCGCGGCCGGTGAGCCGCGCCACGAGGTTGGGGCGGCCCGACTCGAGGACGTAGGTCTGGACCGGAATGCCGTCCGCCTCCAGCACGCCGCGCAGGTAGTCGACCGCCTCCTGCTCGCGCCCCGGCGGATCGCTCGTATCGAGGCGGACGAGCGCCTGGAAGTGGCGCAGTGTCTCCGCCTCCACCGCCGACCACTCGGGAGATGCGGCGCCCTGCGCACGTGCCGCCACGGGGAGCAGGAACACGAGCAGGAGCGAGCACAGCAGGGGCATGGCGTCCTCCTTCATGTGCCGCACCTCAGGCACGAACAGCTCGTCCTGACGCGGCACGGAACAGCAGGTACATGACCAGGCACAGCAGCACGACGCCGGGCAGGGCGCTGTCGAACGTGCCGAAGATGGACAGCACGTCGGCGCGGCCGGCCACCACGATCGGCACCGCCAGCAGGATTCCGACCAGGGCCTCGCCCGTGATGAGGCCGGCCGCGAACAGCAGCCCGTGCTGCGCGTCCGGCGCGTCCGGATCCGCGCGGCGACGGGCGCGTGTGCGCGCGGCCGCAAAGGCCACCAGGCCACCCAGGAAGATGGCCGTCGAGAGTTCGAGCGGCAGGTAGATGCCCACGGCCACGGCGAGCACGGGCGTCCGGAAGGCGGCTCCCCGCCGCTCGAGCCACACGTCGAGGAGGATGATGCCTGCGCCGAGCGCCGCGCCCCAGCCCACCATGTCCCACGGCAGGCCGCCCCCGAAGACGCCGCCGGCCACCGCAGCCATGAGCGTGGCCTGGGGTGCCGCCAGCGGGGCTGGATGTGCCGCCGTGGGGACGCCGATCCCGTAGGCCGTCATCAGCAGCGTGAGCACCGGCGCCATGACCACCGACGCCGCGCACACGCCCACGACCTGCATGATCTGCTGGCGGAACGGGGTCGCTCCGACGATCTGTCCGGCCTTGAGATCCTGCAGGTTGTCGCCGGCGATCGCGCCGGCGCACGCCACCACGGCCCCGATCAGGATGGCCGCCGCCGGCCCGACGGCACTGCCCGTACCCAGCAGCGAGAGCAGCAGCGCGGAGCTCAGCACGGTGGCGATCGTCACGCCTGACAGCGGATTGTTGGAGGAGCCGACCAGGCCCGCCATGTACCCCGCGACGGCCGAGAAGAGGAATCCCGCGACGAGCATCAGGCCCGCCATCGCCAGCGCCACGGCGTGGCTGCCCACCGCGGCCTCGAAGACCACGTAGAGCGGGACGGCCGACGCGGCTACGGCCGCGCCGACCCACGGCATGGGGGCGTCGCGTTCGGTGCGCGGGATCGTTGTGACCCCACCGGCGCGCGTGCGGCGGTAGACCTCGAGGCCCGACCGGATCCCGTCCACGATGCTGCGCCGCACCTTCCCCAGCGTCCAGATGCCACCGATGATCATCGCGCCCACGCCGATGTACCGCGTGCGGGTGGACCAGATCACCCCGGCGGCATCGGCCGCCGACTCCACGCCCGGCGGAAGCCCCGACGAGGCGACCACCAGCGGGATCGCGACCCACCAGTTGAGCACGCCTCCCAGGAACACCAGCGTCGCCACATGAAGGCCCACGATGAAGCCGACGCCGACCAGCGCCGGTGACAGGTTGACGCCGACGTAGACGAGGCTCCCGCCGGCGAAGCGGGCCCACTCGAACAACTCGCTCCACACGCGCAGGCCGCTCGCGCCGAGCTTGAACAGGGCGCCGGCCGCGCCCGCCGCCGCCAGGTACGTCACGCCCGCACCGCCCCGATCGCCGGTGATGAGCACCTCGGCAGTGGCCACGCCCTCGGGAAAGGTGAGCGGGCTCTCGACGACCAGGGCCCTACGGAGCGGGATGGTGAACATCACGCCGATGATGCCGCCCAGGGCACCCACAATGGTGACGTCCCAGTACTGGAACTCCTGCCAGGCGCCAAGGATCACCAGCGCCGGCACGGTGAAGATGATCCCGGCCGCCAGCGATTCGCCCGCCGAGGCCGCCGTCTGCACGATGTTGTTCTCGAGGATGTTCGAACGGCGAAACAGCCGGAGCACCGCCATCGACACGACGGCGGCGGGAATGGACGCCGAGACCGTGAGGCCCGCAAAGAGGCCCAGATAGGCGTTGGCGGCACCGAGCACCATCGACAGCAGCGCGCCGAGCACCGCGGCCTTCACGGTGATCTCGGGCAGGCTGGTCGATGCGTCGATGTACGGACCGCGGGGCGGTGCAGTCATCGGCCTGAGGCGCCGGCCACGGGCGGCCGGGCCCGGGCGAGTTCCCGTTCGCGCAGTTCGCGGCGCAGGACCTTCAACACGCTGCTCTTGGGCAGCTCATCGAGGAACTCCACCTCGCGGGGCACCTTGTAGGCCGCCAGCTGGGTGCGCGCGTGGGCGATGAGATCCTCCGCCGAGGCCTGCTGCCCCGCCCGACGCACCACGAACGACTTGACGGTCTCGCCGCGGCGGGCGTCGGGCACGCCGATGGTGGCAGCCTCGAGCACGGCGGGATGCGCCATCAGCACCGCGTCGATCTCGTCCGGGTACACGTTGTACCCCCCGGCGATGATCATGTCCTTCTTGCGGCCCACGATGAAGCAGTAGCCGGCGTCGTCGGTGGTGGCGAGGTCGCCCGTGCGCAGCCAGCCGTCGGCGAGCAGCACCGCGGCGGTCTCCTCGGGCTGGCGCCAGTAGCCGGCCATCACCTGGGGCCCGCGCACCAGCAGCTCGCCGGCCTGCCCGGGAGGAAGCTCCGTATGGCCGTCGATGATGCTCACGATCTTCATGTCGGTGCCGGGGACCGGCACGCCGATGCTGCCCGCCCGGCGCTCGCCGTAGAGCGGATTGGCGTGGGTGACGGGTCCGGCTTCGGTCAGGCCGTACCCCTCCACGATCTTGGCGCCGGTGACGCGCTCGAACCGCTCGAGCACATCCGGGGGCAGTGGCGCCGAGCCCGAAAAGCAGGACCGGATGCTCGTGAGGTCGACGCGCGCGCCCTCCGGCACATTGGCCATGGCATTGAACATGGCCGGCACGCCAGGAAAGATCGTGACACGGTGCCGGGCGATGCTGCGCATCAACTGCGGCATGTTGCGCGGATCGGGCTCGATGACGATCGAGGCAGCCACCGACACCGCATACGCCATGGTCACCGTCAGGCCGAAGACGTGGAAGAACGGCAGGCACCCGAGCATCACCTCGTGCCCAGGTCGCGCGTCGAACCAGGCGCCCACCTGCTGGATGTTGCACGACAGGTTGGCATGCGTGAGCATCGCGCCCTTCGAGACGCCGGTGGTGCCGCCGGTGTACTGGAGGACGGCGATGTCGTCGGGCGTGACCCCCGCGTCCCGGGGTGCGGGTCTCGCAGTCGCCAGCAACCGGCGCATGTGGTGGACGGTCCCGGTCTCACGCACGCGCGCCGCGAGCGGCGGCCTGGCGCGCCGCAGCTTGAACGGCGCCAGCAGGTTGAGCGGGAAGCGCAGGTGGTCGGGAATCGATGCCACGACATAGTGGCGCACGGGCAGTCGTCCCGCGATATGGCGTATGCGGCGCTCGTAGAGATAGTCGGCCACCACGGCGACGAGACAGTCGGCGTCACGCCACTGGTGTTCTATCTCCCGCTCCACATAGAGCGGATTGGTCATCACGGCCTGCGCCCCGAGCGAGAGGGTGGCGTAGAAGGCGATGACCGTCTGCGGCAGGTTGGGAAGTTGGATGGCGACCCGGGACCCCTTGGTGACCCCCAGCTGTGCCAGGGCACTGGCACACCGGGCCACCTGCTCGCCCAGTTCGCGATAGGACATCCGGCAGTTGAGAAAGACCAGGGCGTTGGCGTCGGGATAGTCGCGGACGCTCTGCGCGAGATAGTCGTGGACTGGACGAGGCTCGAAACGAGGCTCGACGGGCACACCCGGGTCGTAGTGGCGATGCCAGGGCTTCACGGGGGCGCTGCTCTCCATCACGTGTGGTCCAGGTATCGGGAACGGCTCCGGCACAGTACCGCAGGCTGGTGCGTTCGCGCCACTGCGCCCGCGACACCGCCCGCCATCCACGCAAGCAGCCAAAGGGGCGGTGATAAGCTACTGGATGTAGGAACTCTCCTACAGATTCTTACCCGTGTCATCACGCGTGCGCCTTATGCAGCGCACGGCGAGGGCGCGTGGGTGGAAAGGACGTTTCCTTTGGCCCGATTGACAGACATCCTGGCAGACCTCCGGAAAGAACAGAGCATGCTCGAAGCACAGCTCGGCAAGGTGCGCGACGCCATCGCGGCCCTGGGTGGAGTGGCACAGGACTATAAGCGCCGCCAGGCCGTGCGCAGCGCGAAGACCGTGGCACGCAACGCGCGCCGGATGACCGCCGCCCAGCGCGCAGAGGTGTCCAAGCGCATGAAGAAGTACTGGGCCGAGCGGCGCAAGGCCAAAGCGAAGGCCTGAGGACCGCATGCGCAGACCAGCGGTGACGGCGGGCACGGCCCTGCTCGTGGCGTGGCTCGGGGCATGCGTGGCCCAACCCGGGGAGGCCCCGCCCCCGGCGCCCGCGGACGGGAC
>JABFRY010000157.1 GCA_013140955.1 Acidobacteriota bacterium | reverse complement strand
ACACGGATTTAACACCGCGGAAACCGCCGCGAAATTCCCGACGGATAGCGTGGTCGGCATGTTCACGAAGCGACTGCTGGGCGTGTGTGTGGGCGTTGCCGTCACGGCAGCGGCCTGTGGGGGCGGGGCGCCGGATGGGGCGGACGGTGCACGGACGCCGGCACTGGTCACCATCGACGGCTCGAGCACGGTGTTTCCCATCGCGGAGGCGGTCGCCGAGGAGTTCCAGAAAGTGGACCCGTCGGTCCGGATCACGGTCGGCATCTCGGGCACGGGCGGAGGCTTCCAGAAGTTCTGCCGCGGCGAGACCGACATCAGCGACGCGTCGCGCCCGATTCGCCCCACGGAGATCCAGGCCTGCGCGGCCGCCGGCATCGAATACATCGAGCTGCCCGTCGCCTACGACGGCCTGGCGGTGGTGGTGCACCCGAGCAACACGTGGGCCACGTCGATCACGGTCGACGAGCTCAAGCGGCTCTGGGAGCCGGCGGCGCAGGGCCGGATCACCCGCTGGAATCAGGTGCGCAGCGACTGGCCCGACCAGGAGATTCACCTGTTCGGCGCCGGCGTCGACTCGGGCACCTACGACTACTTCACCGAAGCGACCGTCGGGGAAGAGGGCGCCAGCCGCGGCGACTTCACGTCGAGCGAGGACGACAACGTCCTGGTGCAGGGCATCGGCGGCGACGCGCTCGCCCTGGGCTTCATGCCGCTCGCCTACTTCGAGCAGAATCGCGACTCCCTGAGGCTGGTGCCGGTGGACGACGGCAACGACGACAACGGCGCCGGCCCGATCGGCCCGTCCGCGGACACGGTGCGCACCGGCACCTACCAGCCGCTGTCGCGGCCGCTGTTCGTCTACGTGTCGCGCCAGGCGGCGGACCGACCCGAGGTGGCGCAGTTGGTCGGGTCGTTCTTCGAGGCGGAAGCGCTCGTGCGGGAGGTCGGCTACATCGAGCTCACCCCTGCCATCTATGCGCTGGCCCAGAGCCATTTCGCGGAGCGCCGCACGGGCACCGCGTTCGGCGAGGGCGGGTCGCAGGTCGGCGTGACCCTCGAGCAGTTGCTGACCCGGGAGCAATGAAGCGCCTCGAGCCCCTCATCGAATGGGGCCTTTTCCTCTGCGCGGCCGTCTCCATCGCCACGACGGTGGGCATCGTGGCGGTGCTCGCCCTTGAGACGTTCCAGTTCCTGCGGGAGGTCCCGGTCCTCGACTTCCTGTTCGGCACCGAGTGGACGCCGCTGTTTGCGACACCGCGATTCGGCGTGCTGCCCCTGGTGGCCGGCACCGCCCTGGTGTCCGCCATCGCCATGCTGGTCGCGCTCCCCATGGGGCTGCTGAGCGCGGTGTATCTGAGTGAGTACGCCGACAGCCGGGTCCGCCGGACGGTCAAGCCGGTGCTCGAAGTGCTGGCCGGTGTCCCGACAGTGGTCTACGGCTACTTCGCCCTGCAGTTCGTCACGCCCCTGCTGCAGCAGGTCGTGCCAGGCCTGGCGGGGTTCAACGCCCTCGGTCCGGGCATCGTGATGGGCATCATGATTCTGCCGCTCGTCTCCTCACTGTCGGAGGACGCCATGCGCGGCGTGCCTCGGGGCCTGCGCGAGGGCTCCTATGCGCTCGGCGCGACGAAGATGCAGACGAGCATTCGCGTCGTGGTGCCGGCGGCGCTGTCGGGCATCACCGCCGCCTTCATCCTCGCCGTGTCGCGCGCCATCGGCGAGACGATGATCGTGGCCATCGCGGCCGGCCAGCAGCCGCGCCTCACGCTGAGTCCGCTGGTGCCGGTGGAAACCATGACGGCCTACATCGTCCAGGTGAGCCTGGGCGACACGCCGCAGGGGACGCTCGAGTACCGGACGATCTTCGCCGTGGGCATGCTGCTCTTCCTGAGCACGTTCTCTCTCAACCTGGTCAGCGCCTGGCTCCGTGAACGGTATCGCGAGGAATACGCGTGAGCGCTCAGGGGCAGGCGTCGGCCGTGACCGCCACCGGGGTGACACTCGCCAAGCGGCGGGGTGCGGACGTGCTGTTCCAGGCGCTGGGCCTCCTGGTGCTCTGCATCGCGCTGACCGCCCTGGCCGCCCTCATCATCAACGTCTGGGTGGACGGCGCAGGACGCCTGTCGTGGGACTTCATCACGGGGTTCCCGTCGCGTCGTGCGGAGGACGCCGGGATCTGGCACGCGCTGACCGGGAGCGTCTTCGTCATCCTGCTGACCGCGCTGCTGGCCATCCCGGTGGGCGTGGGTGCGGCCGTCTACCTCGAGGAGTACGGCGGGCGGAGCGCCGTGGCCAAGCTGATCGAAATCAACATCACGAACCTGGCCGCGGTGCCGTCGATCATCTACGGCCTGCTCGGGCTGGGGCTCTTCGTGCGCGCCATGGCGATGGACCGCAGCGTGATGGCCGGCGCGGCAACGCTCGCGCTGCTGGTGCTCCCGGTGGTGATCCTGGCCACGCGGGAAGCCCTGCGGGCCGTTCCGCGGTCGCTCAGAGAGGGCTCGTACGCGCTCGGCGCCACCAAGTGGCAGACCATCTGGTACCAGGTGCTGCCGGTGTCCCTTCCGGGTATCCTGACGGGCGTGATCCTGGCCCTGTCGCGCGCCATCGGCGAGACCGCGCCCCTCATCACCATCGGCGCGCTCACCTACGTCCCGTTCGCGCCCGACGGCATCTGGTCGCCCTTCACGGTGCTGCCCATTCAGATCTTCAACTGGACGTCGCGCCCGCAGGCCGCCTTCCAGACCAACGCGGCGGCCGGGATTCTCGTCCTGCTGGCCGTGCTGCTGACGATGAACGCCGTGGCCGTCTGGTTGCGGGACCGGTTCCAGAAGAAGGTTGGCTGATGAGTTCCACGGCCCGCACCATTCCGTCCCTGGCCTCGGTGGCCTCCCGGCAGCAGGCCGAGCCGTCGGACCCGGTCGCCCCGACGAAGATCGAGGCGGAGTCCCTCGACTTCTTCTACGGGACCACGCGGGCGCTCGAGGGCATCACGCTGCGCATCCGGACCAACGTCGTCACCGCGTTCATCGGACCGTCGGGGTGCGGCAAGAGCACCTTCCTGCGGACCATGAACCGGATGAACGACATCATCCCGGGTACGCGCGTGACGGGCGGCCTCCGCATCGACGGCCACGACATCTACGCCCCGGGAGTCGACGTGGTGGCCCTCCGCCGGCGCATCGGCATGGTGTTCCAGAAGTCGAACCCCTTCCCGAAGTCGATCTTCGAGAACATCGCCTACGGCCTCCACGTGAACGGCATGGCCGGCAGCAAGGCCGATGTGGCGGCGCGTGTCGAGGAGAGCCTGCGGCAGGCCGCCCTCTGGGACGAGGTGAAGGATCGGCTGCAGACGTCGGCGCTGGCCCTCTCCGGCGGCCAGCAGCAGCGCCTGTGCATCGCCCGGGCCCTGGCCATCCGGCCCGAAGTGCTCCTGATGGACGAGCCCGCCTCCGCGCTCGACCCGATCGCCACCCAGCGCATCGAGGAGCTGATCTACGACCTCAAGAAGACCTACACGATCGTCATCGTCACCCACAGCATGCAGCAGGCGGCCCGGGTCTCCGATTACACGGCCTTCTTCTGGCTCGGCCGACTGGTCGAGTACGACCGGACCGATCAGATTTTCACCGCTCCGACCGAAAAGCTGACCGAGGACTACGTCACCGGGCGGTTCGGCTGACGCATCGGCCGGGGCACCCGGCCGGCCCGCTGGGGCACGAGCTGAATGCGGCGCGCGTGCCCGGGCTGTGACCCATACCGGGACGGAATCATCATTACGTCGGAGGCACCGAAGTGGAACGAGTTGTCCGGCATTTCCAGGAGGAACTGGAGGCCCTGCAGGGCCGCCTGCTCGAGATGGGCGGCCTGGCGGAGGAACGCGTGCGCCTGGCCGTCCAGGGCCTGGTCGAACGCGATACCGGGCTGCTGGACGGTGTGCTGCAGCACGATGAGCCCATCAACGAGCTGCACATCGAGATCGACAACCGGTGCTTCAAGCTCCTGGCCCTGCACCAGCCGGTGGCGACGGACCTGCGCGCCATCGTGGCCGCCGTGAAGATCAACACCGACCTCGAGCGCGTGGGCGACCTGGCCGTCAACATCGCGGAAGCGGCAAAGCGCTATCTCGTCCACCCCCCGGTCAAGCAGCTCATCGACATCCCCCGGATGGGTGATATCGCCCAGAGCATGCTCCGCGACTCGCTCGATTCGTTCGTCAGGCGGGACATCGGCCTGGCCCACCAGGTGCTCAACGAGGACGACGAGCTCGATGGCCTCAAGACGCAGATCTTCCGGGAACTCCTGACGTTCATGTTGCAGGCGCCGGCGACCGTGGAGCCGGCGCTCGACCTGATCCTCGTCTCGCGCCACCTGGAACGCATCGGCGACCACGCGACCAACATCGCCGAGGACGTCATTTTCATGGTCTCGGCGCTGGACGTCCGCCATCACGCGCCGACGCACCCCCAGGCCTGAGCGGCGCGCCCTCGTCGCAGGCGCCCCCGCCCGGGCGGCTCGCGTGTCGAGGGCGCGGCCGGTGTCCTCAGGGCCGGCTCCCACCAGTGCCGGCTCCCAGTGCCGGCTCCCAGGGCCGCCGGCTCCCAGGGCCGCCGGCTGCATCCACGGGAGCCACACTCGCCCCTTGACCACGTCATCAACTAGAATGTGCGGGATGGGCGACGTCCGCCTGTGCGCGCTGTGCCGTCGGCATCCGGTGGACCAGCGCTATCGCCCCTTCTGCAGCGAGCGGTGCCGGAACGAAGACCTGGCCCGGTGGGCGGAAGGACGCTACCGGGTGCCGGGAGAGCCGGTTTCCGCCCCCGATGGGGACACCGACGACAGCGACTCGAACGCATAAGACACTCCGCATATGGCCGATACCCTCACAGTCACCGACAACCGCACGGGCAAACAGTACGAGCTTCCCATCAAGGACGGCACCATCCGCGCCACCGATCTGCGGCAGATCAAGACCGCGGACGATGACGGCGGGCTGGCAACGTACGACCCGGCCTTCATGAACACGGCCGCCTGCCGCAGCCGGATCACCTACATCGATGGTGAGAAGGGCGTGCTCGAGTACCGTGGGTATCCCATCGAGCAGCTGGCGGAGCAGTCCACGTACCTCGAGACGGCCTACCTGATCCTGTTCGGCGAGTTGCCGACCAGCGAGCAGCTGGCGGACTGGACGAAGCAGATCACCCTCCACACGATGCTCCACGAGAACATCAAAAAGCTGATGGAGGGCTTCCAGTACGACGCGCACCCGATGGGGGTGTTCGTGAGCACGGTCGGCGCCTTCTCGACGTTCTACCGCGACGCGAAGCAGATCTTCGACGACCACTCGCGCCAGAAGCAGATCCACCGGCTCATCGCCAAGGTGCCGACCATCGCTGCCTACGCGTTCCGCCACAGCATCGGCCGCCCCTACGTCTACCCCGACAACGAGCTCAGCTTCACCGGCAACTTCCTGAACATGCTGTTCCGGATGACCGAGCTGAAGTACCAGGTCAATCCCGTGCTCGAACGGGCCCTCGAAGTCCTCTTCATCCTGCACGCGGACCACGAGCAGAACTGCAGCACGAGCGCCATGCGCGGCATCGGCAGCTCGCACGTGGACCCCTACTCCGCCATGGCCGGCGCCGCGGCGGCGCTCTACGGCCCGCTGCACGGCGGGGCGAACGAAGCCGTGCTGCGGATGCTGAAGGAGATCGGGACCGTCGACAACATTCCCGGCTTCATCAAGCGGGTCAAGGCCGGCGAAGGCCGCCTGATGGGATTCGGGCACAGGGTCTACAAGTCGTACGACCCCCGGGCGAAGATCATCAAGCGGACGGCCGATGCCGTGTTCGAGGTGACGGGGCGCAATCCGCTGCTCGACATCGCGCTCGAACTGGAGCGCATCGCCCTGCAGGACGAGTACTTCGTCAGCCGGCGGCTGTATCCGAACGTCGACTTCTACTCGGGCCTCATCTATCAGGCGATGGGCTTCCCCGTCACGATGTTCCCGGTGCTGTTCGCCATCCCGCGGACGGCCGGCTGGATCGCCCAGTGGGAGGAGATGCTCCTCGATCCGGAGCAGAAGATCGCCCGTCCGAAGCAGGTATACGTCGGTCACGGCCGGCGGGACTACGTGCCGCTGTCGAACCGCAGCTGAAGATCATCCCGGCCGGCCTTCGGGCCGGCCGGACGACCACGCCCATCATGCGCGCCCTGCTCACCCTCGCCGCGCTCGCCCTGCTTGCCTGTGCCGGCGACGGGGACCGCATGCCGATGGCCGGCGGCCTGCCGCCCGGAGCTGCGCCAGGCACCGCCTCCACCGCGGATGAGTCGTCGTCCAGCGTCAGCTCTGCGACCGGCGTCAGCTCTGCGACCGGTGCTGAGCAGACTGGCATCGCGCAGACCGGCCCTGCGCAGACCAGCCCTGCCACCGCACGAGGCGCCGCGCCCGCCGACGCCCGCGCAGGACAGGCA
>JABFRY010000435.1 GCA_013140955.1 Acidobacteriota bacterium | reverse complement strand
GACGCGGGAAAGCGGTGCTCCAGGGTCATCGTCTGTCGGTGCTCGGCATGGGTCCCGGTCACCCATGCCTCGGTCATGCGGGATCGGCGTGCCTGGCGGCTACGGCGTCACGTCGCGCGCGCAACGGAAGCCGAGGTTCACGTGCTCGGCTTCGGGGACCACGGGGTTGCGATTCGAGATGCGCAGGTTGCGTTGGTCGTCGCCGTAGGAGCCGCCGCGCACGATACGGAAGTCGCCGGCGTCTCCGCCGACGGGGTTCGTGGTCTGGCTCTCGTCGTAGGCGCCGTAGCGGTCGTTGACCCACTCCCACACGTTGCCCGCCATGTCGAAGAGGCCGAAGGCGTTGGGCCGGTAGCTGCCCACGAGGCTCGCGACGCCGCCCTCGAACCGCGCGCCCGACGCGGCGTCGGTTTCGTGCGCGGCGTCCTGGTTGCCCCACGGAAACACGGTGCGCGTGTCGCCCCCGCGCGCGGCGTACTCCCACTCGGCCTCGCTCGGCAGGCGCGCGCCGACGGCGCGGCAGTACTCCACGGCCTCGAACCACGACACGATGACGACGGGCAGGCGCGGGTCGGTGCTCCACTCGGGCTGCTCGGGCAGGTCGGCGGTGGCCGCGCGGAACATGCCGGTCGTCACCTCGGTGGTCATCATCTCGAACGGGCCGGACATCGTGATGATGCGCTGCGGCACCTCGTCGCCGTCGCAGCCCGCGTCCACGTCCACGCACCCCATCTGAAACGTCCCGGCGGGAAGGCGCGCCCACTGCGGGGCAGTGCTAGCCTGAGTCGCGCCAGCCTGAGTCGTGCCAGCCTGAGTCGTGCCAGCCTGAGTCGTGCCAGCCTGAGTCGTGCCAGCCTGAGTCGTGCCAGCCGGTGCAGTCTGCCCCTGAGCCGCCGGGCGTTGCGCGTGCGCGGCGGGAGCGCCCCCCAGCAGGACGCCCGCCATCACGAGGGCGGCCGCCAGTCGCGGAGCAATCGTGGGCGCGCGGCGGGCGCCGTTCGCACCGGATGACGCGCTGCTGCAAGAAGCGACGTTCAGGATGGCGCCGAGGCTCGCGTCACCAGTGGAGCCTGCGCGGGCGTTAGCGCTGTCGATGGCTCGCGGCTCACGGAAACGTGCAGTCACCGGCTCCTCCTGGTCGCACTGGATGACCGCTGGCCACCCGTGCTCGATAGTCCTTCTGCTGCGTCGTACGTCGAGCGTGTGTGCGCGGTTCGGTGGCGCGCGACGGATCGGCCCTCCGGCTCGACGACGCGGGAAAGCGGTGCTCCAGGGTCATCGTCTGTCGGTGCTCGGCATGGGTCCCGGTCACCCAGCCTCGGTCCCGCCCTTGCGCACCGCTTTCCGGACTGACGCCGTCGCGTCGCTCGCAAGTCGGACCGATCCGGCGCGCGCCACCGAACCGTTCGCCATGTCCATCGCTCGGCTGCGCCCGCAGACACGTGGACGCCCGAGCGCGCGTCTACTTCCTGCGAATCACGTCCACGCCGTCCATGTACGGCCGCAACGCCTCGGGCACCACGATGGAGCCGTCCGCCTGCTGGTAGTTCTCGAGGATGGCGATGAGCGTGCGGCCCACGGCCAGGCCCGAGCCGTTGAGCGTGTGCGCGAACTCGCCCTTGCCCGTGCCGCCGGGTCGGAACTTGATGTTGGCCCTGCGCGCCTGGAACGCCTCGGTGTTGCTGCAGGAGGAGATCTCCCGGTAGGTGCGCTGGCTGGGGAGCCACACCTCGATGTCGTAGGTCTTGGCCGACGCAAACCCCATGTCGCCCGTGCACAGCAGCATCGTGCGGTAGGGCAGGCCCAGGCGCTTCAGCACTTCTTCGGCGTTGCCCGTGAGGCGCTCGAGTTCGTCGTGCGAGGCCTCCGGCGTGGTGAAGACCATCAGCTCCACCTTGTCGAACTGGTGCTGGCGGATGAGGCCGCGCACGTCGGCGCCGTAGCTGCCGGCCTCGCTGCGGAAGCAGGGCGTGTAGGCGGTGTACCGGATGGGCAGTTCGCGTCCGTCGAGCAGCTCGCCGCGATGGAGATTGGTGAGCGGCACTTCGGCGGTGGGCACCATGAAGAGGTCCCAGTCGCCGGCAATGCGAAACAGGTCCTGCTCGAACTTGGGCAGGTTGCCGGTGCCGGTGAGCGACGCGCTGTTGACCATGAAGGGCGGCTCCACCTCGGTGTAGCCGTGCTCCTTGGTGTGCACGTCGAGCATGAAGTTGATGAGCGCGCGCGCCATGCGGGCGCCCGGGCCCATCAGCACCGTGAACCGCGCGCCGGCGATCTTGGTGCCCCGCTCGAAGTCGATGATGCCGAGCGCGGGGCCGAGGTCCCAGTGGGCCTGCGGCTCGAAGTCGAACGCGCGCGGCGTGCCGTGACGGCGCACCTCCACGTTGTCGTCGGCACTGCGGCCGGCCGGCACAGTGGCGTGCGGCAGGTTGGGCAGCGTGAGCAGGCGCTGATGGCGGCGCTGCTCGATGTCTTCGAGCCTGCCGTCCATCTCCTTGATCTGCTGCGCGCGCTCGCGGTTGGCGGCCTGGATGGCGGACGTGTCCTGCCCCTCGCGTTTGGCGCGCGCCACGGCGTCGCCCGACTTGTTCTGTTCCTGCTTCAGGCCTTCGACGGCCGGCAGCAGCTGGCGCCGTTCGGCGTCGAGCGCGGCAATGGCCTCGAGGTCGGCAGACAGGTCGGCGCCGCGCTGCTCGAGCCGGGCGCGCACGTCGTGGAGGTTGTCGCGAAGATAAGCGGGATCGAGCATGGCGCGTGGGTCAGGAGGTCAGCGGTGGCCGCCCACATGGGCGTCCTGCAGGGTGTCGAGGTATTGCCGGAACGGACCGGCGAGGTCGGGCCGCTGCAGCGCGAAGTACACGAGCGCTTTCAGGAAACCAAGCTTGTTGCCGGTATCGTGGCGCACGCCCTTGATCTCGCACGCATACAGCGGGCGATCCTTGAGCAGCTTGCGCAGCCCGTTGGTGAGCTGGATCTCGCCCGTGCGGTCGGAGGCCGTGGCCTCGAGCGCGGGGAAGATGTCGGGCGTGAGGATGTAGCGGCCGATGATGGCCAGGTTCGAGGGCGCATCCTCGCGACGCGGCTTCTCAACCAGGTCCACGATGCGGTGCACACCCGGCCCGAGCGACGGATCTTCCTCCACCGCCACGATGCCGTACTTGGACACGTCCTCGTCCGGCACCCGTTCGACGGCCAGCACGGGTCCCTGCACGCGGGCAAAGACGTCGATCATCTGCTTGAGCGCGGGCGGCTGCGCGTCGATCACGTCGTCGCCGAGGATGACGGCAAACGGCTCGTCGCCCACCAGGTTGCGCGTCACGAGCACGGCGTGCCCGAGGCCGAGCGGCTCGCCCTGCCGGACGTAGGCCACGTTGATGAGCTGCGTGATCTTGCGGATCTCGGCCAGCTGCTCGGTCTTGCCGCGCTGTTCGAGGAAGCTCTCGAGTTCCACGGCCACGTCGAAGTGGTCTTCGATGGCGTTCTTGCCGCGGCCCGTGACGATGACGATGTTGTCGACGCCGGACGCCACGGCCTCTTCCACGCCGTACTGGATGACGGGCTTGTCCACCAGCACCAGCATCTCTTTCGGCTGGGCCTTGGTGGCGGGAAGGAAGCGGGTGCCGAGGCCTGCCGCCGGGAACACGGCCTTGCGGATGGTGGACTGCATCGGACTCGGATCGTAACCCAGGATCGTGCCGGCCACCCCGTGACGGCAGCGCACGGGCGCGAGCGCGGCGCCTGCGCGGCCGGGCTGGTGCGGTGCGTCAGGGACGGCGCGGTGCGCGGCAGGTCAGGCCGAGGCCTTGGTCGAACCGCTGGTCGTGCCGCCGGAGCTGGAGGTGGAGCCCGAGTCGCTCTTGCTCGCCGAGTCGGACTTGGAACCCGACTCGCTCGACGACCCGCTCTCGCCAGAGCCGCCCTTCTCGGACCCGCCCTTTTCCGACGACGACCCGGGGAGTGCCGGCGACGACTTCGAGCCGCCTTCCTTGCCCTTGTTGGAGTAGTCGGTGATGTACCAGCCGGTGCCCTTGAACTGGATGGCCGGCGAGGACAGGAGGCGACGCACGGGACCCTGGCCGCAGCGCGCGCAGGCGTCGGGGTTGGGATCCGTGTACTTCTGGATCAGCTCGAAGCGCTGGTGGCAGGACTCACATTCGTATTCGTACAACGGCATGGGTCGGCTACTCCAGTACAGCGCCCGAGGAATCGTTGAGCAGCAGGCGGCGATGCGCCCAGAACGGGGCATTGCCCTGCGCCAGCACGGCGTCGTGGAAGGTGCGCATCGAGAACCGGCCGTCCTGCTGCTCCTGATAGTCGTGGCGCAGCTTCAGCATCATCAGCTTGCCGATCGAGTAGACCAGGTACGACGGGTCGAACGTGCCGCGTTCGGCCTCGCGCCGCGCGCTGGCCTCCTCGAGGAATGCTTCGTCGCGGAAGAATCGCATGCCCTGCTCGACCGACAGGTCTTCGCAGTGCAGGCGGATTGACACGACCACCCGGGCCAGCCGCACCAGCGCCTCGGCGAGCTGGCCGAGCCGGAAGAGCACGTCGCCGCGCCGGAAGCCGGCTTCCACCATCACCTGCTCGGCGTAGTGCGCCCAGCCCTCGGTGAACGACATGGGCGCGAACGCGAGTGAGCGGCGGACCTTCGACGCCACGCCCCGCAGGTGCTGGTACTGCAGGAAGTGCCCGGGATACACCTCGTGAATCGAGATGTTCCACAGCGTGGGCAGGTTGAAGTCGCGCATGTGCTCGCGCTGCCGCTCCGGCGTCCAGCCGCGCTCGACGTCGGTGAGGTAGTAGAACGCCCGCGTCGGCTTGCTTTCGAAGGGCCCGGGTGTCCACATGCTGGCAAAGGCCCAGCGGTAGAAGTCGGGCGACGGCGCCACCACCACCGGTTCGCCCTCGGGCACGGTGACCACGGCCTGCTTGCGGAGGAAGGCGGCCAGCTCCTGCACCTGCTCCTGGGCCACGGCCATGAGCTGGCCTGGCTCGGGATACTCGTCCTTCGCCTGCCGCCAGGCCTGCACGGGGTCGCCCCCGTCGAGCGTGGACGCGAGGGTCCGAAACTGCTCCTGCGTCTCGCCAAGCTCGCGCAGGGCGATAGAGAGGAGCCGCTCGGCGCTCAGCGTGATGCCCTCGTCGTGCTTGATCTTGAGCTCGAACTTCTCGCGCCCCAGGCGGAAGGACGCCTTGGCCCGCGGGGCCAGGTCGGTCTCCAGGTAGGCGATGTACGTGGAGATGGCGGTCGCCGCCTCCGAGGAGGTGTCGGCCAGGTCGCCCAGGATGTGCAGGTCGTCGAGACTCTTGAAGGCGCGCGGCAGGTCCGACTCGATGAAGGTGAGCACGCCGCGCCAGGTCTCGATGCCGACCTTCACGAAAATGCCGGGACTTTCCTTGATGTTGTCGCGCGCGGCCTGCACGAGTCGTGGCACCTGACGCAGCTTGGAGACGACGCGCCGGGCGCGGTCGGGCTCGGCCGCATAGCCGAACAGCGCCTGGCCGGCCAGGCTGGCGCCGAGCGTGTCGGCGTAGAACTGCGGCGAGCGCTCCCACGTCCGCACCACCTCCAGGTCGTGGAGGCGCGCATCCACGTTGGCCGCCACGATGCCCCGATCCACCTGCTCGGCGGGCGGTAGGTGCGCGGGGTCGATCTGGTGGAGGCGGCGGCTGAAGCCGGCCAGCGCCCGTACATGCGCGTCGATGGCCGCGCGGCTCAGGTCTTCGAGCAGATCGTCGTGAACATGGACCCCGTCCTGGGCGGCCAGGGTCGGGTGCACCTCATACAGGTAAGCGAGGTAGTCGTCGACGAAATGTGGGAACGGCTCCGATGGGTGCATCTCCGGCTTTGAGGGGCGCCCTGAAGCCCTCGTCGGGAAGCGCCCATCCCGCAATGGTACAATATCCGCCGGCTCGATGCCCGGGACGTTGTATGTGGTCGCCACGCCCATCGGCAACCTCGAGGACCTGAGTTTCCGGGCCCTCCGGTTGCTGCGGGAGGCAGCACTCATCGCTGCCGAAGACACCAGGCGGACCGGACGCCTGCTGTCCCACTACGGCCTCGCCACCCCCACCCTGAGCTTCCACGCACACAACGCCCACAGCCGCCTGCCGGTCCTGCTGGCGCGGCTCCAGGCCGGAGAGCACGTGGCCCTGGTCACCGATGCCGGCACGCCGGGCATTTCGGACCCGGGGCGGGAGCTCGTGGAAGCCTGCGTGGCGCACGGCATTCCCGTGGACCCGATTCCGGGGCCGTCGGCGCCGCTCGTGGCTGCAGTGGCATCTGGTTTCCCGCTCGAGCCGATAACCGTGTATGGGTTTCCGCCTTCGCGGTCAAACAACAGAAAGAAGTGGCTTGTTGAGGTCGCGGACTCGGTCCCGCACACGTTCGTGTTCCTGGAAGCGCCGCATCGGGTGCGGCAGACGCTTGCAAATGCCGTCGATGTTTTTGGCATTCGACCACTTGTCGTCTGTCGGGAAATGACCAAGCTGCACCAGCAGTTCCTCCGGGGAACCAGTGCCGAGGTGCTGACGGCCCTGGATGAAGTGCGTGGAGAATTCACCGTGGTGGTGGGGCCGCGGGTTCCCGAAGACCGCAGCGAAGAAGCGCCGGTGACCGAGGCCGAGATTCATATCGAATTTTGTCATATGACAGATTCTGGGTCCGGGCGGCGGGCGGCCATCGCGGCCATCGCCCGACGACACGGGTTGTCGAGCCGCGATGTCTATGCGGCTGTTGAGAAGACCAAGGATATCCGTTGAGTGACCTAGATTCCCCATCCTCCGTCCATATCGTGGTGCTGGCCGCCGGCCAGGGCACACGCATGCGCTCGAGCCTCCCCAAAGTACTGCACAAGGTGGGGGGGCGGACGATGCTCGACCACGTGCTCGTGGCGGCGAGGACGCTGTCGCCCGCATCGATATCGATCGTTGTTGGTCATAAGGCAGAAAGCGTGAAGGCTCACCTCGGTGGCACCGAGGTTCAGTTTGCGCTGCAGGAACCGCAGCTCGGCACCGCGCACGCGCTCCGGCAAGTGGAGCCGCTCCTGCGCGGCCGCCAGGGCACCCTGGTGCTTCTGTCGGGCGACGTCCCCCGTCTGCAGGGGGCCACCCTGGCTGGGCTGGTTCGTGCCCACCAGGAGGCCGGAGCGGCCGCCACGGTGCTCACGGCGGTGGTGGAGCGGCCCTACGGCTACGGGCGCATCGTCCGCACCGACGGCCAGATCGCGCGGATCGTGGAAGAGCGCGACGCCTCGCCGGCTGAACGCCAGATCCGGGAGACCAACAGCGGCATTTACGCCTTCGACCTCGAGCCGCTGTTCGAGGCGCTCAACCAGGTGGCCTCCCAGAACGCGCAGGGCGAGTACTACCTGACGGACCTCGTGGCCATCTACCGGAGACGGAAGCTGCCCGTGGCCACGCTGGTGACCGACGACGTGGAGCAGATTCGGGGTATCAACAGCCGGACGGAACTGGCAGAAGTGAGCAGGATCGTGAGACAGACCAAGAACGAGGAGCTCATGGCGGCCGGGGTCACGCTCGTGGACCCCTCGACCACGTACATCGACCCGCAGGTGGAGATTGGCGCGGATACGGTCATCCACCCCGGCGTCACCATCGAGGGGACGACGCGGATCGGGGCGGCGTGCGAGATTCAGGGCGGCGTGCGGATCGCCGATTCGGAGATTGGCGCCCGTGTGTCGATCAACAACTTCTGCGTCATCGTGGGCGCGCGGATCGCGGACGGCGCATCGGTGGGCCCCTTCGCGCACCTGCGGCAGGGCACCGAGCTGGGGGAAGCGGCGAAGGTGGGCAACTTCGTCGAGCTGAAGAAGACGTCGCTCGGCGCCGGGTCGAAGGCCAGCCACCTGTCGTATCTGGGGGACGCGACCATCGGGGACAGGGTCAACATCGGGGCCGGCACCATCACCTGCAATTACGACGGGACGCACAAGCACCAGACGATCATCGAGGACGACGCGTTCATCGGGAGCGACTCGCAGCTGATTGCACCCGTGCGCGTGGGCAAGGGCGCCTTCATCGGCGCCGGCTCGTCGATCACCGACGACGTCCCGGCCGGCGCGCTGGGCATCGCGCGGGGCCGGCAGGCCAATCTCGAGGGCTGGGCTGAACGCAAGAAGGGCTGAGGACACACCACATGTGCGGAATCATTGGTTACATCGGATCGAAACCGGTCGTCCCCGTGCTCATCGAGGGGCTCCGACGCATGGAGTACCGGGGATACGATTCCGCAGGCGTGGCGCTGGTGAGCCCTGAGGGGATCTCGCTGCGCCGTTCGGCCGGCAAGCTCGTGAACCTCGAGAACGTGATCAAGGCCGACCCGGTGGACGGCTTCTACGGCGTGGGACATACCCGCTGGGCCACGCACGGACGCCCGACCGAGGAGAACGCCCATCCCCACCGCGACTGCACCGGCCGCATCGTGGTCGTCCACAACGGCATCATCGAGAACTACCTCGAGCTCAAGCACGAGCTGCAGGCGCAGGGGCACGTCTTCAAGACCGAGACCGACACCGAGATCGTCGCCCATCTCGTCGAGCGGGAGATGCAGCAGGATGGCCTGGAGAACGCCGTCCGCCGGGCCCTGACGTACATGCGGGGCATGTTCGCGCTGGTGCTCATCTCGGTGGACGATCCGGAAAAGATCGTCGCCGTCCGCAACGGACCGCCGATCGTGGTGGGCCTGGGAGACGATGAGTTCTTCGTGGCGTCCGACATCCCGGCCATCCTCGCCCACACCCGCGACGTCGTCTTCCTCGGAGACGAGGAGATGGCCATCATCACCCGCACGGGCGTGGCGTTCACCGACTACGAGGGCCGCGCCGTGTCGAAGACCACGCAGCGCGTGCTGTGGGACCCCATCGCGGCGGAGAAGGGCGGCCACAAGCACTTCATGCTCAAGGAGATCTACGAGCAGCCGACCGCCGCGCGCGACACCATCCTCGGACGCGTGTCACTCGACCGCGGGGAGATCTTCCTCGACGACATGCGGATCCCGGAGGAAACCTTCCGGGCGCTCGACAAGATCACGATCATCGCGTGCGGCACGTCATGGCACGCCGGCCTTGTGGGTAAGTACCTGCTCGAACAGCTCGCGCACGTGCCGGTGGAGGTGGACTACGGCTCCGAGTACCGCTACCGGAACCCCATCGTCGGCAAGCGCGAGCTGACGGTGGTGATCACCCAGTCCGGCGAAACGGCCGACACGCTGGCCGCCCTGCGGGAGGCGCGTCGAAAGGGCGCGAGCAGCATCGCCATCTGCAACGTCGTGGGCAGTATGGCCACCCGGGAGGCCGACGGCACCGTCTACACACACGCGGGTCCGGAAATCGGCGTGGCCTCGACCAAGGCGTTCACCTCGCAGCTGGTGGCGCTGCAGCTGCTGGCCCTCTACCTGGCCCAGGTCCGCCAGACGCTCTCGCCCGAGGCCATCCGGGAGCACGTGGAGGCGCTGCTGCTGCTGCCCCAGCTCATCGAACAGGCCGTCAGGGCGTCGGGCGCCATGGAGAAGGTGGCCGAGCGGTTCCACAGCCGCACGGACTTCCTGTTCCTCGGGCGCGGCATCAACTATCCCATCGCGCTCGAGGGGGCGCTCAAGCTCAAGGAGATCTCCTACATCCACGCCGAGGGCTATCCCGCCGGCGAGATGAAGCACGGGCCCATCGCCCTCATCGACGAGCGGATGCCGGTGGTGGCCATCGCGCCACAGGACCACGTGTTCGAGAAGATGGTGGGTAACGTCCAGGAGGCCAAGGCCCGGGGCGGCTCGGTCATCGCGATCACGACCGAGGGCGACCCGCGCATGAGCGCCGTGCTCGACCCGCAGCACGACGTCGCGCTCGCCATGCCGGCCACCACGGCGCTGCTCACGCCGATCATCATGACCATCCCCCTGCAGCTGCTCGCGTACTACATCGCGGTGCGGCGCGGCTGCGACGTGGACCAGCCGAGGAACCTGGCCAAGAGTGTCACCGTCGAGTAGAGAACGATAGAGTAGGGGGAGTGGATCTCCTCTCCAGCCTCAATCCGGAACAACGCGAGGCCGTCGTCAACACCGACGGCCCGCTCCTCATCCTCGCTGGCGCCGGCTCGGGCAAGACTCGGGTCATCACGACCCGCATCGCCCACATCGTGAGCAGCGGCCTCGCCGACCCCGACCGCATCCTCGCGGTGACCTTCACCAACAAGGCCGCCGAGGAGATGCGCGGACGCGTGGAGTCGCTGCTCCACATGGACTGCCGGCACCTCTGGATCTCGACCTTCCACGCCCTCTGCGCCCGCCTGCTGCGACGCGAGGCGCCGCACATCGGCCTCTCGCGCAACTTCGTCATCTACGACTCCGTGGACCAGCTGTCGGTGGTGAAACAGGCCATCAAGGCCTTGAACCTCGACGACAGCACGCTGCAGCCCCGGGCGGTGCTCTCGCGGATCAGCCAGGCGAAGAACCGCATGGAGGGACCGGAGGTCCTGCAGGCCAGCGCCTGGAACCCGCGCGACCACCAGCTCGGGGAGCTGTACGCGCGCTACCTGGCCGCGCTGCGCGAGGCCAATGCGCTCGACTTCGACGACCTGCTGCTCAAGACGGTGGAACTGTTCGAGACGTCGGAGGTGGTGCGCGCACGGTACGCGGAGAAGTTCCGCTACCTGCTCGTGGACGAGTACCAGGACACCAACCGTCCGCAGTACATGCTCGTGCAGCGGCTGGCCGAGAAGCACCGCAACGTGTGCGTGGTGGGCGATCCGGACCAATCCATCTACAAATGGCGCGGCGCCGACCTGCGCAACATCATGGACTTCGAGCACGACTTCCCGGAGACGGTCACCGTGCGCCTCGAGCGCAACTACCGCTCCACGCAGGTCATCCTCGACGCGGCGTCGGCCGTCATCGCGCAGAACAGGAACCGGAAGGCCAAGCGCCTCTACACGGAGCAGGTGGGCGGGGCGCCAGTGCTGTACTACCGCGCCGCCGACGACCTCGACGAAGCGGAGTTCGTGGCCAAGACCGCGCGACTCGCCCTGCACGAAGACACCGAGAACACGGTGGCCGTCCTCTACCGCACCAACTCGCAGTCCCGCACGCTCGAGGACGCGCTGCGGCGCTCGGGCATCCACTACCGCATCATCGGCGGCGTGCGGTTCTACGAGCGGCGCGAGGTGAAGGACGCCCTCGCCTACCTGAAGCTCGTGCTCACCCCCCACGACGACGTGAGCCTGCGCCGCGTGATCAACGTGCCGACGCGCGGCATCGGCAAGGGGGTGATGGACGCGCTCGCTGCCCTCGACGCGCCGTCGGACGCCGACCTGCCGCCGCTCCTGGCCGGTCTCGACGGCACCGCGGAGCACGACTCGCTCTGGGCGCGCCTCGTGCACGCCGTGGACGGCCGGCTCCTGCCGGCGCGGGCTGTCACGGTGCTCACCGTCTTTCGCGACCTGATGGCCGGCCTGACGACGGAGGCGGCGCTCGACCCGGTGTCGGTGACGCTGGGCAAGGTCCTCGACCGGAGCGGCTACCTCAAGGATCTGCGCGAAGAGCGGAGCGAGGAGGCCGAGGGGCGCATCGAGAACCTGATGGAGCTCGTGTCGGCCGCGCGCGAGTACGAGTCGCGGATGCCGGAGCCCACCCTGGGCGGCTTCGTGGACCAGCTCTCGCTGCTCTCGGACGCCGACGAGGAGGCCGGTTCACGCACCGCGCGGGTGCTGATGATGACCCTGCACAGCGCCAAGGGCCTCGAGTTCCCCGTGGTGGTGATGTCGGGCATGGAAGATGGCCTCTTCCCGCACTCGCGCTCGGCCGACGATGAAGCCGAGCTCGAGGAGGAACGTCGGCTCTGCTACGTGGGCCTGACGCGCGCCGAGCGACGGGTGGTGCTGACGTCGGCCGCACGCAGGCGGGTATTCGGGGAGTACCAGGCGACGCAGCCCTCGCGCTTCATCGAGGAGATCCCGCCGGAACTCATCGAGGAGGTGCCCTCCACCTTCGTGACCCCGCAGCACGGCGCGTACACGCGCGGTGGTGGACGAGACAGTGGTGGACGAGACAGTGGCGGACGAGACAGTGGTGGACGAGACAGTGGTGGACGAGACAGTGGCGGACGAGACAGTGGCGGGAGAGATGGTGCGTGGAGCGGTGGACGGGGCCAGGGGTCGTACCGGGGCCGCCAGACGGAGGCGCCCGCGCCGACCTATCACTACGAAGACGAGGACCAGTCGGCCTCAGGCGGGCTGCGGCCGGGTGTGCGCGTCCGCCACGCACAGTTCGGCGTGGGCACGGTGCTGAGCGTGGAGCCCCTCGACGGGGACGCGAAGCTCGTGGTGCGCTTCACCACCGTCGGCCAGAAGACGCTGCGCGCGAAGTTCGCGAAGCTCGAAGTCGCCTGATCCAGCAGCGCTTGCCTCGGGTGCCGGGCAGACGCCGGGCCGGTTCCGAGGGCCTGCCTCAGGCCGGTTCGGAAGGACCGCCGTCGCCCTCGGGTGTGCCGGGCCCGCTGTCGGTCGGCGGCACCACGTCATCTCCAGGAACGTCCTCGGCGTCGTCCCGCTCGGCGAGCCTAGCAATCGACACCGCACGGTCTTCGCCCTCGATGTCGATGAGCCGCACGCCCTGCGTGGACCTGCCGATCGTGCGGATGTCGCTCGCCACCATGCGAACGATCTTGCCCTGCTCGGTGATGAGCATCAGCTCGTCGGTGTCCGAGACCTGGGCAATGCCGATCACCCGTCCGTTGCGGTCGGTGGTCTGGATGTTGATGATGCCGATGCCGCCGCGCGTCTGGACGCGGTACTCCCCGAGCTCGGTCCGCTTGCCGTACCCGTGCTCGGTCACGCTCAGGATGGTGCCGCCTGGCGCCAGCACCTCCATCCCCACGACTTCGTCGTCGTCGCGGAGGCTGATGCCGCGCACGCCGTAGGCCGTGCGGCCCATGGGGCGCACGTCGGTTTCGGGGAACCGGATCGACATGCCGGCGCGCGTGCCGATGAGCACCTCGCCCTCGCCGTCCGACAGCTGCACGGCCATGACCGCGTCGCCCTCCTCGACACCGATGGCAATGATGCCTCCGGCGCGTGGGTTGCTGAACGCGGTGAGCTCGGTCTTCTTCACCACGCCGCGGCGCGTGCCCATCACGATGAAGCGCCCGGCCTCGAAGTCCTTCACCGCGAGCAGGGCGGCAATGCGCTCGCCTTCCTCCATCGACACGAGGTTGGCGATGGCCTTGCCGCGACCGTCCGGCCCGACATCCGGAATCTCGTGCACCTTGAGCCAGTACGCACGGCCACGGTCCGAGAAGATCATGATGTAGGCGTGCGTCGAGGCCACGAAGAGGTGGCTGACGAAGTCCTCGTCACGCGTCCGCATCCCGATGCGACCCTTGCCGCCCCGGCGCTGGTTCCGGTAGTTGGTGACCGCGGTCCGCTTGATGTAGCCGGTGTTGCTCACCGTGATCGCCATGTCCTCCTCGGCGATCAGGTCCTCGATGCGGAAATCCCCTTCGTCGGGAAGGATCTCGGTGCGCCGTTCGTCGCCGTACCGTTCGCGCACGTCACGCAGCTCGTCGACGACGATCTGCATCACGAGGGCATCGCTGGCCAGGATGGCGCGCAGGCGTTCGATGAGCTGCAGCAGCTCGGCGAGTTCGTCGAGGATCTTCTGCCGCTCGAGCCCGGTGAGCCGCTGGAGCTGCATGTCGAGGATGGCCTGGGCCTGAATCTGGCTCAGGGCAAACTGCGTCATCAGGCCTTCGCGGGCCTCGCCCGGGTTGCGCGACGCGCGGATGAGCGCAATCACGGCGTCGAGGTGATCGAGCGCGATCCGGAGGCCTTCGAGGATGTGCCGGCGCGCTTCGGCCTTGCGCAGCTCGAACTCGGTCCGTCGCCGCACCACCTCGCGGCGGAAGTCCACGAAGCTCTCGAGCATCTCGAGCAGCGACAGGACGCGCGGCCGTCCCGCCACGATTGCCAGCAGGATGATGCCGAAACTGGTCTGGAGCTGCGTGTGCTTGTAGAGGTTGTTGAGCACCACCTCGCCAAGCTCGCCACGCTTGAGATCGATGGCGATGCGCAGTCCGTCGCGGTCCGACTCGTCCCGGATGTCGGAGATGCCCTCGATTGTCTTCTCGCGCACCAGGTCGGCGATGCGCTCGATGAGGCGCGCCTTGTTGACCTGGTAGGGGATCGCCGAGACCACGATCGACGAGCGGTCGCCCTTGCGCGACGTCTCGATTTCCGCCCGCGCGCGCATCAGCACGCTGCCGCGGCCGGTGAGGTACGCCTGACGGATGCCCGCGCGGCCGACGATGAACCCGGCAGTAGGGAAGTCGGGGCCGGGCACCAGTTCCAGGAGCTTGCGCTCCTTGTCCTGGCGGGTCGGCGGCGTCCACTCCTCGGCGGCGGCGGCATCCGGCCTGGCGCTGTCGATGAGCCAGATGACGGCGTCGATCACCTCGCGCATGTTATGCGGCGGGATGTTGGTCGCCATGCCGACCGCGATGCCTGACGACCCGTTCACCAGCAGGTTCGGGAACGGGGCGGGCAGGACCGTCGGCTCTTCGGTCGTCTCGTCGTAGTTGGGGACGAAGTCGACGGTCTCCTTGTCGAGGTCGACCATCATGTCGTCGGCGAGCGACTGGAGGCGCGCTTCGGTGTAGCGCATCGCCGCGGGCGGGTCGCCGTCGATCGAGCCGAAGTTCCCCTGGCCGTTCACCAGGGGGTAGCGCATGTTGAAATCCTGCGCGAGCCGCACCAGCGTGTCGTAGATCGAGGCGTCGCCGTGGGGATGGTAGTTGCCCATCACCTCGCCGATGATCTTGGCGCACTTGCGGTAGCCGCGCGTGGACGACAGGCCCATGGCCTTCATCCCGTAGAGCACGCGGCGGTGTGCCGGCTTGAGCCCGTCCCGCACGTCCGGCAACGCCCGTCCAATGATCACGCTCATCGCGTAATCCATGTACGAGCGTTTCATCTCGTCTTCGATGTTGACCGGAATGCGGTTGTGCGGCGCGGTGCTCATAGCAGGCGTCTGGCTCTCGGCTCAGCGGCGGATCGTGTGTCTCGGCCTCGTGGTGCGCCCGTCATGCGCGACGGGCCGGCGTTCCGGGAACGCCCGGATCAGACATCCAGGTTGCGGACGTCAAGGGCGTTGTCCTCGATGAACTTCCGCCGGGGCTCCACCTGGTCCCCCATCAGCGTGGTGAACATCTGGTCGGCTTCGGCATGGTCCTCGGCCCGCACCTGGAGGAGGGTGCGGTTTTCCGGATCCATGGTCGTCGTCCACAGCGTGTCGGGATTCATCTCGCCCAGGCCCTTGTAGCGGTTGATGGCCACGCCCTTCTTGCCGGTCGTGATGAAGAAGTCCACGAACGCGTCGATGGTCTCGAGCGTGGTCTCGCCGTCGCGGCGGTCGGCAGGACGGGCCTTGGGCTCGGCGGCGAGCCGCGTGCTCTCGTCGAGCGGTGCGCCCCCGATGGCGGTCTCGTCGGCCGCCGCCACGCCGACATCGTCGGGAAGCTCCTCCTCGACCGCCGCGCCGGTCGAACGGACCACGACCGGGAACGCCACGTCGCGCACGTCCTGGTAGGCCGCGAGCAGGAGCCGGTAGTCGCCCGAGACGATGAACTCCCCGCCGAGCACGTAGCGCCGCGGGTAGCCCTGCGACCGGTCGTCCACCTTGAGCTGGAACGCGTTGTGTTCGTCGTCGCGACCCACCACCACGCTGCGGACGGAGGTGGTGAGACGCGCGGCAATCTCGCGCAGCGGGCCTTCCTGCTCGAAGAAGCTTCGGTCCCGGGCATCCGCGCGCAGCAGCGCCGACACGACGTCCGGTTCGCTGCCGCGCCGCGTCACCTGGAAGAGGAGCTTGCGGTACGCCATGAGCGCCTGCAGCCTGCGCTGCAGATCCTCGCCGGTCATCTCGGTGCCGTCGGCCATGCGCGCCACGCGGGGTTCCACCGCCCGGCGGATGAGGAACGTCTCGAGGTCCCGCTCGTCCTTGATGTAGGTCTCCGAGCGGCCTCGCTTGGCGCGGTAGAGGGGCGGCTGGGCGATGTAGATGTGCCCACGGTCGATGAGCTGCGGCATCTGCCGGTAGAAGAACGTGAGCAGCAGCGTCCGGATGTGCGACCCGTCCACGTCGGCGTCGGTCATGATGATGACGCGGTGGTAGCGGAGCTTGTCGGCATCGAAGTCCTCGACGCCGATCCCGCAGCCGAGCGCCGCGATCATCGTCTTGATCTCGTCGCTGCCCAGCATCTTGTCGAAGCGCGCCTTTTCGACGTTGAGGATCTTGCCCTTGATGGGCAGGATGGCCTGGAACCGGCGATCGCGCCCCTGCTTGGCCGAACCGCCGGCCGATTCGCCCTCGACGATGTACAGCTCGCTCTGCGCAGGGTCACGTTCCTGACAGTCGGCGAGCTTGCCGGGCAGGCTGCTGCCGTCGAGCGCGCCCTTGCGGCGCACGAGATCCCGCGCCTTGCGCGCGGCTTCCCTCGCGCGCGCGGCATCCACGGCCTTGCCGATGATGCGCTTGGCGACGCCTGGATTCTCTTCGAGGAACTGTCCGAGGCGGTCGTTGATGATGGCCTCGACGATGCCCTTGACCTCGGTGTTGCCGAGCTTGGTCTTCGTCTGGCCCTCGAACTGCGGCCGCGGGATCTTGACGCTGATGACGGCGGTCAGGCCCTCGCGGATGTCGTCGCCGCTGATGTTGGCTTCCTTCAGGTCCTTCGCCAGGTTGTTCTTCGTGGCGTAGGAATTGATGGTGCGCGTCAGCGCGGCCCTGAAGCCGGACAGATGCGTGCCGCCCTCGTGGGTGTTGATGTTGTTGGCGAACGAGAACACCAGCTCCGTGTAGCCGTCGTTCCACTGGATGGCAAGTTCGACGTCGATGCCGTCGCGGTCACCCTTCATGAAGATCGGCTTGTCGTTGACCGACGCGCGATTCTTGTTGAGGTGCTGGACGAACGAGACGATGCCGCCGTCGTACTGGAACCGGTGGCTCTTGCCGTCGCGCTCGTCGTCGATGGTGATGACGATGCCGCCGTTGAGGAACGCGAGTTCCCGCAGGCGCTGCGCGAGGGTGTCGAAGCTGTATTCGACGGTCTCGAAGATGGTCGGGTCCGGACGGAACGTGACCTTGGTGCCGCGCCGCTGCGTGGTGCCGGCCGTCTGGAGATCGGCCAGCGGGGCGCCGCGTTCGTAGGTCTGCTGGTAGACCTGCCCGTTGCGCCAGATCTCGAGGTCGAGGCGTTCCGACAGCGCGTTGACCACCGAGACGCCGACGCCGTGCAGGCCGCCGGACACCTTGTAGCTGTCGTTGTCGAACTTGCCCCCGGCGTGCAGCACCGTCAGCACGACCTCGGCGGCCGACTTGCCGCTCGAGTGCCGATCGACCGGAATGCCGCGCCCGTTGTCGACGACGGTGATCGAGTTGTCGATGTGGATCGTGACGTTGACCTGATCGCAGTGACCGGCCAGGGCCTCGTCGATCGAGTTGTCGACGATCTCGTACACGAGGTGATGGAGGCCTGGCGCACCCGTCGAGCCGATGTACATGGCTGGACGCTTGCGAACGGCTTCGAGCCCCTCGAGAACCTTGATCTTGTCTGCGCCGTAGTCGTCGGTCTGGCCCTGGGATCCTGCGACCGCCGTGTCTGGAATCGTACTGCCCCCGGGATCCTGGCGCTCTTCGTCCGGATGATTCACGCGTGTGTCCAGCTCAGATCCGCATCGGCATGATGACGTAGGTGTAATCGTAGCCCTGCGCCGCGACCGGCTTCATCACGGCCTGGCTGACCTCGTCCTTCAGGGAGAGCGAGACGATGTCGGTCTCGACCACGTTCAGGAAATCGAGCACGTACTGGGCGTTGAACGAGATCTTCATCTCGCCGCCGGTGTAGTCCACGGGCAACTGCTCGCGTGCCTCGCCGAACTCGGAACTGCTCGAGGTCACTTCCACTTTGCCCTTGTCGATTTCGAACTTCACGGCCCGCGAACGTTCGTTCGAGAGCAGCGCCACGCGCTTGACGGCCGCGGTGAGACGCTCGCGATCGAACTCGATGTCCTTGTCGTTGCCCTTCGGAATCACGCGCTCGTAGGCGGGAAACTGTCCGTCGATCATGCGCGAGATGAGGACGCGGCTGCCGGCCTCGAAGAACAGGTGGTTCTCGCCGCGCTCGTACTGGATGTCGCCGTCGTCTTCGGCGACGAGCTTGCCGAGTTCGAGCAGGGTCTTCTTCGGCAGGATGACTTTGACCTCGTCATCCCCGGTGATGTCCGCGGTGCCTTCGCGCGGCACGGTGACCAGCGCGAGGCGATGCCCGTCAGTGGCCACCAGGCTCATCTCGGTGGCGCGCAGCACGAGCAGGGCCCCATTGAGGAAGAAACGCGTGTCCTCGCCCGTGATGGCGAAGTGGGTCTTGGCGACCATCTGCCGAAGCGCCTCGCGCGAGAACGCTGTTCGCGGCGACGTACCCGATTCGGGCAAGGACGGAAAGTCCTCGCGGGGCAGCGTCTGCATGCGTGAGTCGAAGCGATCGGCCGCGACCTTCACGCCGTTTTTGTCCTCCTCGATCCGCACGTCGGTGTCGGGCAGTGCCCGGACGATCTCGTAGAGCTTCTTCGCGGGGAGGGTGAGCGCGCCGGGCTTGGCCACCGAGGCCGCACAGTGGCTGCGCAGGGCCACTTCGAGGTCCGTGGCCAGCATCCGCATCTGGTCGCCCTTGGCCTCGATCAGCACGTTGGCCAGGATGGGAATGGTGTTCTTCCGCTCGACGATGCCCTGGAAGAGCTGCAGTTCCCGCAGGAGCTCATTCTTTCGAACCACCAGTTCCATAGCGTCTTGGTGACCTCGGTGCGGACGGCGGAGTCCCGCGGATTTCGGCTGTCCCGTTGGATTGGGGGGTACTTCAGTCCATTACGGATCAGAAGAGAGACAGAGAATTATACAAGAAAGAAGAGGCTGTGCAAAACTGTAATTACGCTTATTAGTCCTTTCACACCAGTAATTTAGGGTGTGCACGAATCTGCGCATCCAACTCGGACGATCTGTCCGCCACCTGTGTATGGACCACTTGTCCACAATTGGTCCACCGAAGCCGCGGACCGCGCCTGTGGACGGCTGCGGATCTAGCGGATCGTCCGGATGAAATCGTCGATCAGGCTGTTGAAGTCGCTGTCCTGCTTGCGGGTGTTCTCGACCTTCCGAATCGAGTGGAGGACGGTCGAGTGGTGCTTGCCGCCGAAGCTCCGACCGATCTCCGGCAGCGACGCGTGCGTGAGGGCCTTGCAGAGGTACATCGCAATCTGACGGGGCCAGGCGATGGACTTGGCGTGGCCGCCGGACCGGAGTTCGACCATCTTCAACTGGTAGTAGTCGGCCACGAACTTCTGGATGGCCTCGATCGTCACGGCCCGGTCGTCCATTTCGAGCACGTTCTTGAGGACTTCCTGTGTGAGGTCGAGCGTGATCTCCCGTCCCGTGAGCGACGCGAAAGCCAGCAGGCGGATGAGCGACCCCTCGAGTTCGCGGATGTTCGACTTGATGCGGCCGGCCATGTAGAGCGCCACGTTGTCGGGGAGCGGCACGGCCTCGGACTCGGCTTTCTTCTTGAGAATCGCGACCTTCGTCTCGAGATCGGGCGGCTGGATGTCGGCGATGAGCCCCCACTCGAACCGTGACCGCAGGCGCTCTTCGAGGGCCGGAATCTCGTGGGGCGGACGGTCGCTGCTGATGACGATCTGCTTCTGGGCGTCGTGCAGCGCGTTGAACGTGTGGAAGAACTCGGTCTGTGTGCCTTCCTTGCCCGACACGAACTGGATGTCGTCCACGAGCAGGATGTCCACGGACCGGTAGCGTTCCCGGAAGTCGAGGATGCGCTCGAACCGCACGGCGTTGATCATCTCGTTCATGAAGCGCTCGGACGAGATGTAGGTCAGCTTGAGGTTGGTGTGCCGGAGCACGTACTGCCCGATGGCGTGCATCAGGTGCGTCTTGCCCAGGCCGACCCCCCCGTAGATGAAGAGCGGGTTGTACGACCTGGAGGGGGCCTCGGCGACCGCCCGGCACGCGGCATGGGCAAACTGGTTGGAGGGGCCGACCACGAACGAGTCGAACGTGTACCGCAGGCTCAGGCCCCCGGTGGGCACGGGGTCGACCGTGGACGTGTCGGGTTCCGGCGCTTCGACCTGGCTCACCTCCGGGACGACCGGTACCGGCGGGGGGCCGGCATCGGTCACGAAGTCGAGCACGGTGGCGCTGCGGCCAACCTCATCCAATGCCTCGGCGAGCACGACGGCGTAGTGCTTGGTCAGCCAGTCACGGAAGAGCTCGTTGGGAACCCTGACCGTGATGGTGGTGCCCGCGTCGGCGATGAGGTCGGTCGGCTTGAACCAGGTGTAGAAGCTGTGCTGGTTCACCTTCGTCTGGATCCGGGTGAGGATCTCGTCCCAGACTCGCGAAACCTCTCGACGATTGCCGGCAAATTGAGCCAATTTCGAACTTTCGCCTCAGTGAGACCCGGGTGTTACGCGGCCTTTGCGCAGCTGCAACGTGCAGGATGCGAGATCCGAGAGGTTTGCGGCCTTCGCCTGGACAGAAAGCGCTGAAAACCTCGGAAAAACTGCGAGAGCTAGCCGGACAGGAGCTGTTTTCAACAGACTTTTCAACAGTTGTGGAAAACTCGGGTAAGAAACCGAACCGTTACGTCTGTCGCACGCGCCAGGACCGGCGAGGACCCGCGACTCTAGCACACGGAATGAGGGCCGGTTCGGGGGCCCGCAGTGATGGTGTGGTGGCGGGCAGCACACCACACGGTATGGCGCGTTGACACCTGCTCGAGCCGGCCGCTAGTATTGTCAGTTCAGTCCGGACGCGATGGACCAGTGCTGAGACGACCAACACTGAGACCACGCGCGCTCCGGGCACAATTTCGGTAGCGACCAACAGACAGGACTGCCATGAAGGGCAAGCGCACATATCAGCCGAACACCCGCCGTCGGGCCAAGGCCCACGGGTTTCGGGTTCGGATGGCGACCAAGAACGGCCGGATCGTGCTGAGCCGCCGGCGGGCCAAGGGCCGGAAGCGGCTGACGGTATCCGACGAGCGCTGATCCTGGCTCACGACGACGGGGACCAGCGGGACGTCAGCGGGACGAGCCAAGCCAGCGCAGGCCAAGCTGGCGCAGGCCAAGCCAGCACTGGCCAAGCCAGCACTGGCCGAGCCGGTAGCGCCCAAGGCGAGATGAACCAGGGGCTGTCCTCGAAAGAGCGCGTGCGCCGTCGGCCCGAGTTCGAACGGATCTACACCTCCGGCGGCCGGGTGCATGGGCGGTTCATGACGCTCTTTGCCATGCCGAACGGCACGACCCGCCTCCGGCTTGGCGTGGCGGCCACCAGGAAGATAGGATCCGCGGTTGACCGCAACCGTGCGAAGCGACTGGCCCGAGAGCTCTTCCGGCAGCACAAGATTGCCGACGGGTTCGACATCGTCATCGTGCCGCGCCGGGAAATGCTCGATGCTCCCTTCTCCAGTCTCGAATCCGACTACATCGCGCTCTTCGAACGCCGGGCTCGCGCGCGGCCTGCGGGAGAGCCACGTCCAGGCCCGCGACGCGGCCGCGGCCGTGGTCCTCGCCCTGCTGCGCGGGTATAAGCTGCTCCTCTCCCCCTTGTTCACCGGCTGTTGCCGGTATCACCCATCCTGCTCGGACTACATGCGCGACGCGGTCGTCGTCCACGGTTCCCTTCGGGGCACGTGGCTCGGCCTGCGGCGTCTGGCCCGATGTAACCCCTTCGGGGGGCACGGATTCGACCCCGTGCCGCCCAGGCACGAGGCGAGCCCGCGCGATGGGTTCACCCAGATCGGGAACTAGAACCTGATGGAACGCAGGGTCCTCTTGGCGGTGGTGTTGTCCTTTCTGGTGCTCTATGGGTACCAGCGCTTCCTCGTGCCGCCACCGCCGGCCACCGAGGATGCGCCGGCGACCGCTGCCGCTC
>JABFRY010000470.1 GCA_013140955.1 Acidobacteriota bacterium | reverse complement strand
CCCTAGGCCCTGCCCCAGCCCGCGGTCGGCCCCTGATGGCCGGCGGGCTGTGGGGGCAGGAGCCGCTCCCGCCACAACCACAGTGTATCGGCTCCAAACGAGTGGAGCAGGACGAGGAGCGCCACGCCGGCAATGACGACGCTCTGGCCGGGGGCGGCGGCCGGCGTCAGGGCCAGCAGCAGGCCGCCAATCTGCACGACGCAAGCCACCCGTCGGCGCTGGCTCGGCGGCAACGCCCGTCGCATCCACGGACGCAGCCATCCCGCCACCACGAAGAGGTAGCGGAGCAGGCCTGCCAGCAGGATCCACGCGCCGGCCTTCTCGTGATGCCAGACCAGCGCGGCGAGCGCCAGCACGAGCAGGGCGTCCACTTCCATGTCGAAGCGTGCGCCGAAACGGCTGGCGATGCCGCCGCGCCGGGCCAGCCAGCCGTCCACGCCGTCGAGCGCAAGGGCTGCGAGTCCGATCCAGGCCGCCGTCCAGGCGAGGGGCGGGGTCGAGGCCTCCCACACGAGCGCCGTCACGAAGGCCAGGAGCGCGAGCCGGAGCATGGTGACCACGTTGGCGGAGCCGAACCGTGCGCCACCGTGCGTGCCGACCAGGGTGAGCACCAGGATGACGCCGGCCGCATGAAGCGCCTGCGCCCGGTACAGGTGCCACACGGGCAGTCCCACGATGGGCGCCAGGGCCTGCCAGGTCGCGGCGATGAGTGCCGCGCCCGCGAGTGCTGCCGTTGCGGCCTGGGCTCGAAGCGCCATGCGGGATTGTATCGTGGGCGCCAAAGCCACAGAATGGACGGCCGGAGGGAGCGACACACTGACGACACAGGCGGTGACCGCGCGGGCATTCTGGACGGTGGCGCCCGGCGTGGGCGAGATTCGCACGTCCGCGCTGCCCCGCCCCGGGCCCGGGGAGGTGCTGGTCGAGTCGCTCTTCAGCGCTGTCAGCCGGGGCACCGAGTCGCTGGTGTTCGCGGGCCGCGTGCCCGAGAGCGAGTTCGCACGGATGCGCGCGCCGTTCCAGGACGGCGCCTTCCCCTTTCCCGTCAAGTACGGCTACGCGAACGTCGGCCGTGTCGTGGCCGGCGCCCCGGCACTGACCGGGGCGACGGTGTTCGTGCTGTATCCCCACCAGACCGCGTATGTGGTGCCGGCCGAGGCGCTGTACGTCGTCCCCGACTCGGTGCCCGCTGGACGCGCGATCCTCGCGGCGAATCTCGAGACCGCCGTCAACGCGCTCTGGGACGGCTCACCACGCGTCGGTGATCGGGTGCGGGTGGTCGGCGCAGGCACCGTGGGCAGCCTGGTGGCGTGGCTGGCTGCGCGGATCGTCGGGTGCCAGGTCGAACTCATCGACATCGATCCGTCCCGCGCGGCGGTGGCCGACGCTCTGGGCGTGCCCTTCCGCACGCCGGAGACCGCCACGGGTGATGCGGACCTCGTCGTGCACGCGAGCAGCAGCCCCGCCGGGCTTGCGCAGGCACTGCGTCTCGCGGGCTTCGAGGCCACGGTCCTGGAGCTGAGCTGGTACGGGAGCGCGCTCGTGCCGGTGCCGCTCGGTGAGGCGTTCCATTCGCGGCGGCTGGACCTGCGTTCGTCGCAGGTGGGCCACGTCGCGGCGTCCCAGCGCGCCCGCTGGGATACGCGGCGTCGCATGGGCCTGGTCCTGGATCTGCTGGCCGATCCGGTGCTGGATGCTCTCGTCACCGGCGAGAGTCCGTTCGAGGACCTCCCCTCGCTGATGCCCATGCTCGCGTCGGGCGCGAGCGGGACGCTCTGTCACCGCATTCGCTACTGAATTCCGGGAGCCACCATGTATACCGTCGTCGTCCGTGACCACATGATGATCGCGCACAGCTTCCAGGGCGCGGTGTTCGGACCCGCGCAGCGCCTGCACGGCGCCACCTACGTGGTGGATCTCGAGCTGCGCCGCCCCGACCTCGATCGTGACGGCATCGTCGTGGACATCGGGCGGGCCACGGAGGTGCTGCGCGTCATCCTCGCGGGCCTCAGCTTCCGCAACCTCGACGAGGATCCGGACTTCGCCGGGCGCAACACGACCACCGAGTTCCTGGCACGTGTGGTGTTCGATCGGTTCGTGGCGGCCCTCCACGGCGGGGAACTGGGAGAGCAGGCGCTGGGCATCTCCGGCGTGAAGGTCACGCTGCACGAGTCGCACGTCGCGTGGGCCTCGTTCGAGGGCGCGGTACCGAGGCCGTAGACGCGTGCCCGTGCTTTCCCTGGTGGTGCCCGGCCGCCTCGACACGGCGACAGGCGGCTACCGCTACGACCGCGAGATCGTGGCCCGCTTGCGGGCCCTTGGCTGGGACGTGGACGTCCACGAACTCGACGGGGCCTATCCCATGCCTGGCCCGGCCGACCGCCGCGCGGCCGAGGCGGTGTTCGGGGCCGTGCCGGACGGACGCCTGGTGCTCGTGGACGGTCTGGCGTTCGGCGCGCTGCCGGACCTGGCCGCCCGTGAGTCCGGACGCCTCCGCCTGGTGGCGCTCGTGCACCATCCCCTGGCGCTCGAGACCGGCCTCGACGACCAGACCCGACAGCGCCTGGCCTCGGACGAGCGGCAGGCGCTGCGCGCCGCCCGCCACGTCGTCGTGACCCATCAGGCCACGGCGGATCGGCTGATGGCGGATTTCGGCGTCCCCGCGGCGCGCCTGAGCAGCGTCCGTCCGGGCGTCGAGGAGGCGCCCGAAGGGCGGGGAGGCGATGGTCCAACGGTGTCCCTGCTCTGCGTGGCCACGCTCACCCCGCGCAAGGGACACGACATCCTGGTGCGGGCGCTCGCCGCATACCGGCACGTCGCGTGGCACCTCACGCTGGCCGGCAGCCTCGATCGCGCGCCGGCCACCACCGAGGCCGTTCGGACGCTCATCAGGGCGCTCGGTCTCGACGAGCGTGTGACGCTGGCCGGTGAGGCCTCGACGACCGCACTGGCTGCGTTGTACGACCGTGCCGATCTGTTCGTCCTCGCCACGCGCTACGAGGGGTACGGCATGGTGGTGGCGGAAGCCCTGGCGCACGCCGTCCCGGTCGTGGCCACGCGCACCGGGGGGATTCCGGAACTGGTGCCCCCCGACGCCGGCCTGCTGGTGGCGCCGGACGATGCAGAGGGGTTTGCGGCCGCGATGGGTCGCGTGCTCACCGTTCCGACAACCAGGACCGCACTTCGGGCCGGCGCTCGCCGCGCGCGCCGGTTGCGGCGCTCCTGGGAGACCGCGGGGACGGAATTCGACGGCGTGCTGAGGAGGATGATCGATGGGTGAGTTCAGTGCCGCGTGGCTCCATCTCCGCGAGCCCGTGGACGCGGCATCGCGTGCACGTCACCTGGCCAGGGCCACCGGGGAGGCGCTCGGTCACGCAGCCTGGGTGCACGTGCTGGATCTGGGCGCCGGCACCGGCTCGAACACGCGGTACCTGGCGGGGTACCTGCCACGCCGGCAGCGCTGGATCCTCGCCGATGCGGACGCGGCGCTCCTGGGCCAGGTGGGCGACGAGATGTACCGGTGGGCCACCGGGTGCGGGTACACCGCGACGTTCACACCCGAGGGGCTGGAGGTGTCGCACGGCGCCCACCAGTGGGACATCCGCACGAGGCTCGGCAGCCTGGCCGCGCTCGACGACGAGGAACTCTTCGCGGGGCAGCACCTCGTGACGGCCTCGGCGCTGCTCGATCTGGTGTCGCGCCACTGGGTCGAGGCGCTGGCCGTGCGGTGTCACGCGCAGGGCGCACTCGTCCACATGGCCCTCAGCTACGATGGCCGCATCGAATGCTCCCCCGCGGATCCCGATGACGGGCTGGTGCGGACGCTCGTCAACGAGCACCAGGTGACGGACAAGGGATTCGGCCCGGCGCTCGGGCCATCAGCCGCGTCGGAGACCGCGAGGAGCCTGGAGCGCCTGGCCTACCGGGTGGAGCGGCACCAGAGCGACTGGCTGCTGGGCCCCTGCGATCGGGAGATGCAGGAGGCCCTGGTGCAGGGGTGGGCGTCGGCCGCGGCGTCCATCGCGCCCGAGCACGCCGGGAGCATCGAGGCCTGGGCGACCAGGCGCCAGCGGGTCATCGAGGCGGGCACGTCGAGCCTGGTGGTGGGACACGAGGACCTGCTCGCCCATCCGCCCCGGCCACCGCGCTGAGGGCGCGGCGCCCGCGTCAGATGATGCGCGCGACGGGCGCTCCCGCCAGGGGCGCTTCCGCGCTCGCGCGCAGCTCGCAGTCGAAGAGCACGTCGCCGCCCATGCGGAACACGCGGTACCGGGGACGCCGGCAATCGCCCAGGACGGGCTGGGCCGGCAGGCGGATGGCCGGCCGCCCGCTCCCGATGATGAGCGACGCGATCGCCACCTGCAGACGGTCGAGCAGGTCGGCCTCGAGGAACGCGGAGACGGTGACGCCGCCGCCTTCCACGAAGATCCGCGTGCAGCCGCGATCCCACAGCAGGTCGAGCACGCGTGCGACGTCGAGGCCCGACTCGTCGCCCTCCACGCCTTCCACGAGGGCCGTGCCGATGCGCTCGTCGTGCCCCGCCAGGTGCTTTGCGCAGAGGTAGAGCGTGCGCGCCGACGTGTCGCGAAACAGGCCGTAGGTGTCCGTGAGCCGCCGCCCCGGGTCGAGCACCACACGGAGCGGATTGGGCCCCGGCACGTGTCGCGTGGTCAGGCGGGGATCGTCGGCCGCGACGGTGCCGGCCCCCACGATCACCGCGTCGCTGAGCGCCCGCATGCGGTGCAGGTGCAGGATGTTCTCGTGACCCGTCACGAACTGGGAATCACCCGTGTGGGTTGCGATGAAGCCGTCGAGCGACTGTCCCAGGTGCCCGACCGTCACGCGGTGCGCCCGCGTCGCGGAGCAGATCGGCAGGTAGAGCTCGATGAGCGGCCGACGCGGGTCGCCGTCGCCCAGCCGCAGCGCCCACCCGCGCTCCGGGATCCACAGGAGGGCGACGTCCGGGTGCTGCGCTGGCACGGCGTCCAGGGTGCCCTGCGGTCCGAGCGCAAAGGCCCCAGGCGCTGCCGCAGCCGCCAGCGGCTCCGCGAGCCGGGCGGCGTCCAGCACCGCCTGCCAGGCCTGCGCCTGCGGGTCTGCGTGCGGTGGGGGCGGCGCCTGGCCGGCGGACTGGGACATGTGGAGTCGGAAACCCTCGGGACCGGACATATCATGCCACGCCCGCGCCGCCCCGAAGGGGCGAGCCAAGCCCGGCGTCGCCACGGACGTGGCGCGCCGGCCGGTCCCGTCGATCAGCGCACGTAGATGGCGAGTCGTGGGAACACGAAGCGCCCCGTGGCCTCGTCGATCACGTTCACCTGGCAGGTGTAGAGCCCGGGTTCGAGACCGGCCGCATCCACCTCGATCCTGAACCGCGTGGCCCCACGGTCGGTGGCATCCACGTCGGTCCGCACCAGCACCGGCGTCTCGAACACCTTCACGCGGCCCCGGTAGAACGCCAGGCTCGTCGTGAGCTCCGGTCGGGCGGCCTCCGTGAGGCCCGCGTCGTAGACCTCGTAGAGGAAGTACATCCGCTGCTGGCGGGAGACGACGTGGGTGAGGCTGGGCAGCAGCTCGACACCGTCCTGTCGCAGCGGGCTCTGATCGTCTCGCCGGTCCACCTCCCGCAGTTGCGTGCCGAACGTGATCGAACTCATCTTGACAGGCGCCGCCGACAGGTCGGGCACCACCACCGGCGCTTCGAACGAGCCCATCTCGCCCGTGGTGTTCTCCCTGACCACGACCTTGAGGGAGAACCGGCCCGGTGGAAGCGTCACGGCAGACTGGTACAGCACCTGGCGTGCGGCAAGCCCGCCGGTGCTCTCGCGCGGCACCTGCACCGTGTCGCGAACGCGCCCCACGACCTGGCCGCGCTCGTCGCGCACCCGCCCGAGCACGTCGAGCGACACGCGGTTGCCGGTCACGGGCACCGCCGAGCCGGGCACCGCCACCGACACGGGAACGTAGAAGCGATCGGGTGCGACCCGAAACCACCCTGCGGCCACCGACAGGGGCAGGTCGGTGGACGAGACGGCGGCGTCCATTTGGGCCTCGAGCTGCGCTTCGCGGTCACGCCGGCCGGCGTGCGCGAAGTCGAGCGGGGCGTAGTAGCCCTCCCGGTGCTCGACGCGCAGGTCCGGCCGCTTCAGGCGCACCGTGATGCGCCGGTAGCGCCCGTCAGCGGTGTCGTTGGTGCTGGCGTAGCCGAGCAGGTAGTACGCCGACGTGTCCTCGATCACCTGCGCGAACGCCTCGCCGAAGTCGTTGGTGTCGGTGAACGCCCGCCCCCCGGTGTCGGTCGCCAGCGTGTTGATGGTGTCCTGCGACTGGAACAGCGAGTCGAACTGCTGGCGCACGCCACGCCCCGAGAACGCCGCGATGCCACCGCTGCTGCTCTGTGACGCGTCGCCGCCGGGCACGACGGCCTGAAGCCCACGCGAGTCCACCGGGTAGAGCGCCACGTTGGCGCGGACGGCGGCGTTGATGGCCGCGCGCAGCTCCACCT
>JABFRY010000103.1 GCA_013140955.1 Acidobacteriota bacterium | reverse complement strand
GTCGCCGACGGCGTGTATGCCGCGGCGCAGGCGGCGCGAGGCCGCGAGGGATACGCGGTCTTCTGCGGGAGCTGTCACGCCACCGATCTGAGCGGCACCAACTCGGGCGACAGTGGCGCGCCTCCCCTGAAGCGTGAGGGGTTCATGGAAGGCTCCGACGTGTCGGCGCTCTTCACGAAGACCCAGCGCACGATGCCGTTCGACGCGCCGGGGGCCCTGACCGCCGCGGAGTACGCGGACATCGTCGCCTTCATCCTGCAGGAGAACGGATTTCCGGCCGGCGACCAGGACCTCCCGTCAGACGCGGAGCGCCTGCGCGGCATCCGCATCCTCCGGCGCGCGGACTGAACGCCCCCCGGGAGGCCTCGGGATGCCTCGGGATGCCTCGGAATAGCCTCGGGATCTGGAGACCGGCCAACCAGGTACGCGACCGGTCTTTGCGCCCTACCCGAGCCAGGTGGCCACCACCAGGCCATCACGCAGCGGCACGAGGGACGTGATCCAGCGAGGGCTCGCCCGCAGGCGCCGCGTCAGCTCGCGGACGCCCTCGGTGGCGGGCGAATGGTCGCGGCTGTCGTACACCCGTCCCCCCCAGAGCATGTTGTCCACGAGCAGCACACCGCCCGGGCGCAGCGCCTCCTCGATCGGGGCCAGGGCGCCGGGGTACCCCTCCTTGTCGATGTCGTTGAACACGATGTCGAAGGGCCCCGGCGTTCGGCGCAGCGCCTCCACGGCCTCGGCCACGTGGTAGGTGACGACCCCGCCGTAGCCCAGTGCGTCGAGATGTCCACGGGCACGGTCCGACAGCGCCTGGTCCCAGACGGTGTGGTGCACCACACCCCCGCCGTTCTCCACGACGGCCCTCGCGAAGAACGCCGTGGAGTAGCCGAACCCCGACCCCAGCTCGAAGACCCGGCGTGCGCCGATGGTCCGCGCCACCTGGTAACAGAGGTGACCGCACGCGGGACCGATGATGGGAAAGCGCTCCGCCTCGGCCCGGGCCTCCATGGCCCGCAGTTCCGGCACACGCTCCGGCACGAGCGTATCGATGTACTCCCGCTCAGTCATCGGCGAGTCCTCCTCTGGCGCTTGGCGCCACCCGGCGATTCTCCCACGCAGCGGCGACGCACGAGGACTGGTGGGACCACCGTCCCGCCGGTGGGCAACCGGGGGTAGACTGTCTCCGGCGCGCGTCCCGACGATCGGCCCACGCCGAGGTCGCCGACCCGGCCGTGGCTGCGCCTCCCGTCGTCCCGTCTCGATTCGAGAGGTTCCGATGAGCGTTGGTTCCCGCGTCCGGCTCGCGTGCCTCGCGCTGGGGCTGCTCGCTGCGGCGAGCACCGCCCATGCCCAGTTCGGCCGGCGGGTCCTCCTCAGCTCGTTCGTGGCCACCCCCGAGCGCTTCGACGGGGGCTTCCAGTTCTGCCGCGTGGTGTTCTCGAGCGCCTTCCGCGGGGACGGCGGGTCGTGGAACGTGGACTTCCCGCGCGCCGACATCAACCTGTCGCTCCGGCTGTCGGAGCTGACCCATACGCCCGTCAGCATGGATCCCGGGGAGGAGCCGAAGCACCTGCTCGTCCGACTCACCGACGACATGCTCTTCCACTGCCCGTTCGTGATGATGACGGAGGTGGGCTCGGCCCGCATCACGCCGGTGGAGGCTGAACGCCTGCGGCAGTACCTCGAGAAGGGGGGCTTCCTGTGGGCCGACGACTTCTGGGGCAGCTATGCCTGGGAGTACTGGTTGACGCAGCTGCGACAGGCCCTGCCGGCTGCGGAGTTTCCACAGGTGGACCTGGAGGCGGACCACGCGCTCTTCCAGTCGCAGTTCGTCGTCGAGCGCGTGCCCCAGATCCCGTCCATCAACTTCTGGGCGGGCACCGGCAGCACATCGGAACGCGGCGCCGACAGCGCGGTGGCCAGGGCCCGTGCTATCACCGATCGTGACGGGCGGGTACTGGTGCTGATGACGCACAACACCGACATCGGCGACTCGTGGGAACGAGAGGCCGACGACCCGCGATACTTCTACGAATTCGGGCCGAAGGGCTATGCCTTCGGCATCAACACGGTGCTCTACGCGCTGACGCACTGAGCGGCGATCGGCGATAATCGGGCCTTCATCCGAGGAGATCCGACCCGCATGCCACTCATCGAACCCGGCAGGAAAGCCCCCGCCTTCACCCTCAAAGACCAGCACGGCACGCCCCACCGCCTGTCCGACTATGCCGGACGCGATGTGGTCCTGTTCTTCTACCCGAAGGACAGCACGCCCGGATGCACCACCGAAGCCTGCGGGTTCGAGGCGGCGCGTGCCCGGTTCGCCAGGCACAAGGCCGTGGTCCTCGGCATCAGCATCCTCGACGAGGCGAGCAAGGCGAAGTTCGCCGACAAGCACGGCCTGACCTTTCCGCTGCTTGCCGACGCCGATCACGCCGTCGCCGAGAAGTACGGCGTCTGGCAGGAGAAGTCGCTCTACGGCCGCAAGTTCATGGGCATCGCTCGCACCACCTACCTGATCGGGGGAGACGGCACGGTCAGGCAGCGCTGGGACACCGTGAAGGTGAAGACGCACGCCGAGGACGTGCTCGGGACACTCGGCTGACGCCGGGCGATTGGCTCGTCAGGCCTTGGTGGGGCCCGGCACGTCCGGCAGCACCTCGCGCAGCGCGGTGAGCAGCGCGTCGCACTCCGCATCGGTGCCGACCGAGATCCGCAGGTACTGGTCGATGCGAGGTCTCGCGAAGTGCCGGACGAGGATGCCTCGCCGCCGGAGGGCCAGCTGCAGCTGCGCGGCGTCCTTCGCTGGATGGCACGCGAAGAGGAAGTTCGTGTGCGAGGGCAGCACCGAGAAGCCCAGGGCGCCCAACGCGTCGCCCAGCCGCGTGCGCGACAGGACGACGGCGTTCACGGTCACGGCCAGATAGGCCGTGTCGGCCAGGGCCGCGGCCGCGGCGGCCAGCGCGACGCGGTCCACCGGATACGAGTTGAAGCAGCCCTTCACCCGCTCGAGCCCCTCGATGAGACGAGGCTGGCCGATGGCGAACCCGACACGCATGCCCGCCAGCGAGTGCGATTTCGACAGTGTCCGGACGACCAGCAGGTTGGGGAAATCCGCCACGAGCGCCACGGCCGTGTCACCACCGAAGGCCACGTAGGCTTCGTCCACCAGCACGGGCACGTCGGGGTTCTGCTCGAGCAGTTGCCGCACCTCCGGCAGGCTGATCGAGAGCCCGGTCGGGGCGTTGGGGTTGGCGACGACCACCCCGCCGTTGGGCGCCACGTAGTCGGCCACGCGAAGCCGCAGGCCCTCGTCGAGCGGCACCAGCCGGCTCGCCACGCCGAACAGGTCGCAGTACACCGGATAGAAGCTGTACGTGACGTCCGGCATCAGGATCGGCTGGCTGCGCTTGAGCAGGGCGAGGAACGCGAGGCCCAGCACCTCGTCGGAGCCGTTGCCGACGAATACGTGTTCCGGAGACAGGCCATGCGGCCCGGCCACCAGTGCCTTGAGGACGCGCGACTCCGGATCCGGATAGAGCCGCAGGTCGTCGGTGGCCGCCGCCCGGATGGCCTCGAGGGCACGGGGCGAGGGGCCGTAGGGGTTCTCGTTCGTGTTGAGCTTGATGACGCGCTCGGTGCCCGGCTGCTCCCCTGGGACGTAGGGATGCAGGGCGTCCACGCCGTCACTCCAGTACGGGGAGGAGGAGGGCGAGGAGGGATGCGGCAAGGCGGGATCGCCCGGCTGGGCGCGTCCCGGCGTCTCGGGCCCGGTCATGGTCCGACCATACCGTACCTGCCGTGCATCAGAGGTCCACGACCTCGATGTCCGAGGCCGCCAGCGGCTCCGCGAGGAAGCGGCTCCCCACCGCCGCAAAGCGCTCGGCCCCGTCGGTGGCCAGCAGCGCATGCCCCGGCCGCCCCTCCATCGTGCGGCCAAGGCCGAGGCGATCGAGTTCGGCGGCGACCACCGCCGCCGTCGTCGTCGCAGAGTCCACGATCGAGGGCCCCTCGCCCACCACGGACCGGATGGCCCCGTGCAGCAGCGGGAAGTGCGTGCAGCCCAGCACGATGCTGTCCGGCCGGCCGGCCGCGGGGCTCGCAGCCAGCCCGCCGAGGTACTGCCGGGCCACCGCTTCCGCCACCGGCCCTTCCGTCCACCCCTCTTCGGCCAGCGCCACGAAGAGCGAGCAGGCCACTTCAGTGACGTCGGCGTGGGGCACCCGTGCATGGATGGCACGGGCGTAGGCATGTTGACGGACGGTGGACTCGGTGGCGAGCACGACGTGTCGCTGCAGGCGGCTGGCCGCCACCGCGGCGTCTGCCCCGGGCTCGACGACACCGATGACGGGCAGCGGAGCGAACCGCGCGCGCAGGGGCCCGATGGACAGGGCCGACGCGGTGTTGCACGCCACCACGAGCAGCTTCACACCCCGCCGGATCAGGTGATCGGTGGCCTGCTCGGCATACCGCAGCACGGACGCCGGACTCTTCGTTCCGTACGGGACGCGTGCGGTGTCGCCCAGGTAGAGCGTGGATTCATGGGGGAGACGTGCCCGGATGGCGCGCAGGACCGTGAGCCCGCCAACCCCTGAATCGAAGACGCCGATGGGAAGACTGGCCCGCGCCGGCCCGGGACCGTGTGCGGCGGCTGTGGTGGGAGGCATGCGTCAGTTCACGCTGCGCACGGCGGGCGAAAAGCACTGCCGACCCGCCCCGTGCACCCAGAAGGTCGTGGACCGGGGGTCGTCCGAGGGGCGCTCGAATACGGCGCAGACCTCGTAGGCTCCCTCCCCGAGACGCCGGTATTCGTACGGGACGCCGGCTGGATCGGCCGATATGAGCGTGATACCCGGTTCGGCCCACAGCTCCTCGAGCGAGGCCGGCAGACGGCCGCGCCGGGTGCTGAAGACGTTGACGGAGGCAGCCAGGGCCTGCAGGTCCTCGACGCGACGGCTGTCGAGCCGCGCGAGCCGGGCCTCGCCAGGCGAGTCGAGGACGAACAGGCCGGCGGCCACCGCAGCGACCACCGCGCCAATCGCGACGGCCCCGACCGCGGTCCGCGATGTCATCAGCGCACGCCCTCCGTCTCGTCCTGCCGCAGATCCGAGAGGTAGTGGCCGAACACGACGCCCGCGATGCCGCCCACGGTCAGGGTCTTGAGGACGAAGCGCATGGTGAGCTCCCCACCGAGCACACGGTAGACGAGGCTCATCAGGTCGCCAATCAGCACCCCCGCCGCGATGAACAGCGTGAGGTAGGTGAGCCACCGCCGAACGGCCGACGTCCGTTTCACGGGGTCGAGCCGGAGCCCGCGCTGCACGTATCTCGTCAGCGACAGGAACACGGGCAGGGCGACGATCAGCGAGGAGACGGACCAGCGCAGGCCCGAGGCGTCGGCGCGTACGGGCCCGGAGGCCGGGTCCGGCAGGAGCCGGTCGATGAGGTCGAAGACCAGGGCGCCGAAGTTGAAGGCCACGATGAACAGCGTCGAGAACAGCAGCAGGTAGAAGAAGGCATCGCGCGCCTCGAGCCGCACCTTCGGCCGTGGCACGGGGATGGGGAACTCGACCGGCGCGAACGCGGCCTGCGCGGCACGCACCTGATCGTCGGCCCACCCCGCCGCCACCAGGGCACGCCCGATGGCCTCGCGCGACTGCCCGTGGGCCAGGGCGTCACGGACGAAGGCAACGAGTTCCTCGGGCACGGCCATCGGGGCTCCATTGTGCCCCAGACGCCGGGCGGCCGGTCAGCCGCCGCAGGCGAACTCGAGGGTGGCGCCTGCCTCGAGGGCCAGACCCAGCGCACTGTCGGAGTCCGGCCACGTGTTGCCGGGCCGCCGCTGGCGCATGAGCGCCATCGCCAGCGCCTCGCGCGCGGCGAACCGGGAGGGTCGTCCCGAGGTGCAGAACATCGCGTCCGCCTCGCTCGACGAGTGGCGCAATCCCCAGGTGTGGCCGAGTTCGTGGAGCACGAGGCGCACGTTCCGGGCCGCATCCACCGAGCAGAACGCGATGCGGCCTCCGGTGATCTCGTTGTTGGCGAGCGACACCGACGCCGCGGCCCGGTGGGGCTCGCTGCCCGCCGAGCAGGTGGGGTGCTGGGGGTTGAGCTCGGAGGTGAAGACCACGCCGGACGCCGGCGGCGCCGTCGCGAACACATAGGTGACGCCGCCACCCAGGGTGGCGTTGAGGATCGCGACCGCCTCGATGTGCGCCTCGCGCGCCTCGGCGTCCTGCAGGGTCTGGTCGAGCACGACGGTGGCCGTCCGCGTCGCGTCGCCCATCCGGATGAGGGCCGCCTGGCCCGTGTTGACGGCCGGACAGCTCGACGGTGAGTACACGAGGGTGGAGGTGAACGCGGCATCGAGTCCCGTCTGGCTCGACGCGGGCCACAGCGTGAAGCGGGTGTCGCCCGAGGCGCGAATCCGTGTGCTGCGGGTCAGGAAGCCCTGGGCCTCGACGGTGATCTCGGGCGTCGGGGACAGCGGCAGGTCACTCGCGAGCGC
>JABFRY010000459.1 GCA_013140955.1 Acidobacteriota bacterium | reverse complement strand
GTCCGTGGTCGTGGCCCAGGCGCCCGCCCCGCCCTCACCACAGGTGCTGGCCGAGCAGGCGGCCCTGCGCCAGGTCTGTGGCGTCTGCCACGACACCGCGCTGGTCGCGGGCCCGCTCCGGGCGCCCGAGGTGTGGGAGGAAGTCATTCAGGCCATGGTGGCCATGGGCGCCACCGGCAGCGACCGGCAGCTTCGCCTGGTGGCCTCCTCCCTGCTCCGGCAGTACGGACGCGTGAACGTGAACACGGGCGAGGCGTGGCAGATTGCCGCGGCGCTCGACATCGAGGCGCCCCTGGCCGAGGCCGTGGTGCGCTGGCGGACCGAGCGAGGCGCGTTTGCGTCGCCCGACGACCTGGCGGCCGTGCCCGGACTCGAGGCCCAGACCGTGAACGACCGGCGCGAACGCCTCGAGTTCTGAGCGTCTCCCGCTCCGCGCCCGCCGGTCAGGGCAGCCGGACGAGTTCCAGCCAGAAGCGCGTCACCATGTCCATGGCGCGCTCGAACGACTGCAGATCGAGCGGCTTGGCCAGGTAGCAGTTGGCCCCGAGGCGATAGCTGTCGAGGATGTCGCCGCTCGCTTCCGACGAGGTGAGCACGATGACCGGCAGGTGCCGCACGCCAGGGTCCTGGCGGATCCACCGCAGGACCTCGAGGCCGCCGAGCCGCGGCAGGTTCAGGTCGAGCAGGACCAGGTCGGGCCGCACGGCGCGCTCGTACGGCGGCGTCCGCGAGAGGTAGGCCACGGCATCCGGCCCGTCATGCACGGCCGTCACGCCCACGTGCGGCGCGCGTTCGTGGATCGCATCGCGGACCATGTCCACGTCGCCCGGGTTGTCCTCGACGAGCAGCAGGTGCAGGGTGCGCGTCACCGGGTCTCGGGTACGGCAGCCAGCGTGAAGAAGAACGTGGTGCCGGCGCCCGGCGTGGAGTCGAACCAGATCCGGCCGCCGTGCCGTTCGACGATCCGCTGGGCGATGGCCAGGCCGATGCCGCTGCCCTCGTACGCCCCCTGGGGATGAAGCCGCTGGAACATCTGGAACACCCGCGTTCCGTACTGCGCCTCGATGCCGATGCCGTTGTCGGCGACCGCGAAGACCCAGCGATCCCCGCTGCGACGTGCGGACACGGTGACGAGGGGAACAGCCTCGGTCCGGAACTTCAGCGCGTTGCCGACGAGGTTCTGAAAGAGCTGCCGGAGCTGCACATCGTCGGCCAGGACCCACGGGAGGTCGTCTGCCGAGATCGAGGCACCGCTGTCGCGGACGGCAGGCCTCATCGCATCGAGTACGTCTCTCAGCACGGCGGCCGCATCCACCGGCGCCAGCGGCGCCCCCTGGGATCCCACATGCGAGTAGGCCAGCAGGTCCTTCACCAGACGCTGCATCCGGCGCGCACCGTCCACGGCGTAGCCGATGTAGCGGTCCGCACGGTCGTCGAGGCGTCCGCGGTACCGTTCACCGAGCAGCTCCGCGTAGCTCGCCACCATGCGGAAGGGCTCCTGCAGGTCGTGCGAAGCCACGTAGGCGAACTGTTCAAGCTCGGCGTTGCTCCGGCGCAGGTCGTCCTCCCGCTGCTTGCGCTCGGTGATGTCGATGATGGATGCCAGCGTGAACGCCCCCTCAGGGGTGTCGATGGGGTTGAGACCGATCTCGATCGGGATCTCGGTGCCGTCACTGCGCAGCCCGAACAGATCGCGGCCCGCGCCCATCGCCCTGGTCTGCGGCGCGTCGAAGAAGGCGTGCACGTCGTGCGGATGACGCGGGCGGAAGCGCTCGGGGACCAGGCGCTCCACCTCCTGCCCGAGCAGTTCGTGACGGCGATATCCGAACATCTCCTCCGCCCGCCGGTTGAGCAGCACGATGCGCCGGTGGGCATCCACCATCAGCATGGCGTTGGGTGACGCCTCGACGACCAGCCGGAACCGCGCTTCGGCGCGCCGGCGTTCGGACAGGTCCACGACCGCGGCGAGTGTGCACAGACCCTGCGCGGTGTGGATGGGGTTGAGGCCGATCTCGATCGGCACCTCGGTGCCGTCGTGCCGTCGGCCGTAGAGATCCCGGCCGGCGCCCATTGCCCGGGCGCGTGGCGCGGCGAAAAACGCGTCCACGTGCTGGGCATGAATGCCGACGGACCGCTCCGGCACCAGCTGGTCCACGGTGAGGTCGAGGAGCTGCCCTGGACCGTACCCGAACAGACGTTCGGCTGCACGGTTTGCGAACGTGATGCGGCCCTGCCGATCGACGAGCAGCATGGCGCTCGGCGCAGCCTCAGCGATGAGCTTGAAGGCGTCATCAGCGGCAGGGGGCGTGGCGGGGGGAACCCTGCCGGTCTCGTGAGCCATCGTCGCGAAAGACCCACAGGGTCGCACAAACCCTCGACATCGCATCCGGTTGAGTGCACCATGGTCAACTCGCCATAGTGCCAGGCGCCCGGCTCGGCTTTACAGTAGTGCCGGCCACCGGGCCGCCGCGATCGCGCGTCGTCGAGCTCTTCGTATCGATCATCGCGTCCGATTCGAGGTCCCAAAGCCCATGGCCAGTACGGCGTCTGCCCCCGCACCACCCCGGAACGCGCTCCGAGTGCTCGTCGTGGAAGACAACGCCGGCGACGTGGAGCTCACCCGCGACTATCTGTCGGACGTGCCGGGCTGTTCGTTTTCGCTGACGCACGCACCGACGCTGCACGCAGCCGGCGAGCACCTGCGTCGGCAGGCGTTCGACGCCGTGCTCCTCGACCTGAACCTGCCGGACTCGAGCGGCATGGAGACGCTGCGGTCCGTGCATGGCCTGGCGCCCGACGTGCCCGTCGTCGTGCTGTCCGGGGAGGACCGCCCGCAGCTGCAGGTGGACGTCGTCCGCGAAGGTGCCCAGGACTTCATCGGGAAGGGCGAATCGAGTGCGGCGCTGCTGGCACGGAGCATCCGCTACGCGCTCGAGCGGCAGGCATCCATCAGGAGCCTCACCGCGAGAACGCAGCTGGCCGAGCGCGTGCGGCACTCCCAGAAGCTCGAGGCCGTCGGCACCCTGGCCGGGGGCGTGGCGCACGACTTCAACAACCTGCTCACCGTCATCATCACGTGTGCCGACATGGCGCTGGAATCAATCCCGGCCGAGGCGCCCGCGCACGATCACCTGCGCGAGATCCACGACGCGGCCCTGCGCGCGGCCTCCCTCACGCAGCAATTGCTCACCTTCGCGCGACGCGGCCCCAGCGCACCGACCGCGGTCGACCTCAACGAGGTCGTGCTGCGGATGCAGCGCATGCTGGCCCGCCTCATCGGCGAGCACATCACCTTCGTGGTGACACCGGCAGACGACCTGGCCCCGGTGCTCGCGGACCCCGATCGGGTCAGCCAGGTCATCGCCAACCTGGTCGTCAACGCCCGTGATGCGATGCCTGACGGCGGTCGTCTCGAGATCGAGACGGCCAACGTGGTGCTCGACGATGCGGACGCCACGCGCTATCTCGTGTCGCCCGGCCCCTGGGTACGCCTGCAGGTGCGCGACTCGGGCCAGGGCATGTCGCCCGAGCTCCAGGCGCGCATCTTCGAACCCTTCTTCACCACCAAGCACGAGAAGGGGACCGGCCTCGGCCTGGCCATGGTGCACGGCATCGTGACCCAGGCCGGAGGCGAGATCGTCGTCGAGAGCGCGCCGGGGGCGGGCACGACGTTCACCATGCACTGGCCCGTGGCGACCAGCGGGCGCGACCAGGCTCCGGCTCCTGCCGTGGGTATCCCGACCCGGCCGGCCGGGCACCCGCGCATCCTGGTGGTGGAGGACGAGGACGCCGTCAGGCACGTGGTCGTCCAGCTGCTCGAGGCCGAGGGATACACGATCGTCGAGGCGGCCGATGGCGCCGAGGCGCTGCGTCTCTGGCGAGAGGACGGCGACGGATTCGCGCTCGTACTCACCGACCTCACGATGCCGGGCATGTCGGGATGGGCACTGGGCCAGGCGCTGCAGCAGGCCGGGGCCGAGGTGCCCGTCCTGTACATGTCCGGCTATCCCGACGACACACCCGCCGCGCACGAGGGTGGACCGGATGGCGCGCGCGCTCTCGTACGAAAGCCTTTCGCCCGCGCCGAGCTGCTGGCGAGCATCCGGCGAGCGCTCGATCCGTTGCGAAGCTGACCGCGACGCCTCCACGGTCCTGGTGCCACGTCCAGCTCCACCGTAGGAGCCCCCTCGCGCGCGCCAGCTCCACCGCACGCCCCGTGCATGGCGGTCGCGCGCAGGCCGTACGGCTGGACTAGAATGGCGGTTCTTTCCATTCGTTCACGCATTCCATGTCTTCTTCCAGCGCGCTTCGGTCCACCGCTCGTGCCGCCGTGATCGCCCTCGTGGCCGTCGTGCTGGCCACCGTGGCGCGCGCGCTGCTGGATCCCTGGCTCGGCGACACGCTGCCGTACAACACCTACTACGTGGCGGTGGCGGTGGCCGCGTGGATTGGCGGCGGTCGCACCGCATTCTTCACCGCCGTCGTCGGCGGTGTCACCGCGCTCTATCTGTTCGTGGCGCCGCGCTTCGAGTTCGTCACCACGGCCGATCGACTCGGCCTGGTGATGTATGCCGTCGGCACGTCGGCCTTTGCCCTGTTCGGCTGGGCCATGCACCGTGCGAGGCGGCAGGCCGAAGCCAGCCGCGACAGCGCCAGGGTCACCCTGTCGAGCATCGGCGACGGCGTCATCGCGACCGACCCGGCCGGGCGCGTGGAGATGTTGAACCCCGCCGCGGAGCTGCTCACCGGGTGGGCAAGTGCCGAGGCGGCAGGCCGGCCCATCGAGGAGGTGTTCCAGATCCGCAACGAACATACCGGTGCGGTGGTGGACAACCCCGTCAGGCGCGCCTTGCGGAATCGCGAGGTGATGAGCCTCGCCAACCACACCGTGCTCACCGCGCGCGACGGCACCGAACGCGCCATCGACGACGCGGCGTCGCCCATCGAAGACGCGTCCGGCCGGCTGATGGGCGGCGTGCTCATCTTCCGCGACGTCACACCGCGGCGTCTGGCCGACGAGGCACTCCGACAGAGCGAGCGCCGGTGGAAGCAGATTACCGAGACGCTGCCCCAGCTGGTCTGGACCTGCGCCCCAGACGGCCGGTGCGACTACTTGAGCCGCCAGTGGGTCGACTACACGGGCATTCCCGAAGCCCAGCACCTCGGACTCGGCTGGCTCGACGCCGTGCATCCCGACGACCGTCCGGACGTGGCCGAGGCGTGGCAGGCCGCCTGCTCGACGCTCGGCACGTTCAAGATCGACTTCCGGATCCGGCGCGCCGACGGCGCCTACCGCTGGTTCAAGACGCGGGGAGAGCCCCTGGTGGACGAACAGGGTCGCGTCACGCGGTGGTTCGGCACCAACACCGACATCGAGGAGGAGCGGCAGACGGCCGAGCGGCTGCGCCTGAGCGCGGAACGCTTCCGGTCGCTGGTCGCCGCCACCATCTCGCTCGTGTGGAACGTGGACGCGGACGGGCGCATCGTGGCGACCCAGGAGTCGTGGAGCGAGTACACCGGCCAGTCGTGGGACACCTATCGCGGGCACGGCTGGCTCGACGCGCTGGCGCCCGACGACCGCGCGACGTTCATGAAGGCGTGGGACCGGGCTCGTGCGGACGGCGCCATGCTGAAGGTGGGGGGGCGGCTCTGGCACGCCGCCAGTGGCTCCTACAGGCATTTCGAGGCGCGGTGCGTGCCGGTCACCAATCACGATGGCTCCATCCGTGAGTGGATCGGCAAGTTCATGGACGTGGAGGAGGAGCGCCAGGCCGAGCGGCGCGTCTACGGCCTCATGGCCGAGCTCGAGGAGGCGGACCGGCAGAAGGACGAGTTCCTCGCGACGCTCTCCCATGAGCTCAGGGGCCCGATGTCCCCCATCCGCAATGCCGCGTCCATCCTGCGCGACGCTCCACTGGTCCCGCCCTTCGATGGCGCCCGCGACGTCATCGAGCGGCAGGTAGGTGTGATGCGGCGTCTGGTGGACGACCTGCTCGACATCACACGGATCCGGACGAACACGCTCGAGCTGCGGCGCGAACGCCTCGACCTGCGCGACGTGCTCGACCTGGCCATCGAGATGGCCCGGCCCGCCATCGATTCGGCCCGTCATGTGCTCGAGGTGTCGGTGCCCGACGGCACGTGGCACGTGATGGGCGATCGCACCCGGCTGGCGCAGGTCTTCGCCAACCTGCTGACCAACGCCGGGAAGTTCACCGACGAGGGCGGACGCATCCACCTGACCGTCACGCCCGGCGCGGACACCGTGACGGTGGCCGTGCGCGACCACGGCATCGGCATCGGCGCGGAGCACCTGCCGCGCATCTTCGACCGCTTCTACCATGCCGCCGTGGCGTCCCGTCACTCGCGCGCCGGGGGGCTCGGCATCGGGCTGTCGCTCGTGAAGACGCTGACCGAGCTGCACGACGGTACGGTCTCTGCCCATAGCGACGGCCCCGGCACCGGCAGCGAGTTCGTGGTGACGTTGCGCCCCGTGCCCGTGACCGAGCGCCCCGC
>JABFRY010000102.1 GCA_013140955.1 Acidobacteriota bacterium | reverse complement strand
ACCCCAGGGCCAGCGTGGGCAGGGCTTCGACAGCGGCCGCAAGCGCGGGCGGTAGTGTTCCGGCCGCGTGATGCGCGGCGCAGGCAGCGCCCGGACAGCACCGCGCGAAGCGCGAGGACGACACCGCGCGAAGCGCGAGGACGACACCGCGCGAAGCGCGAGGACGACACCGCGCGAAGCGCGAGGACGACACCGCGCGAAGCGCCAGGACAACACCGCGCGAAGCGCCAGGACAACACCCCGCGGCGATCAGGCCCGCCATGCCACAGCCACTATTCCCAGCCGGCACACCGTAGGCGGGACGGCGTCCGCCGCGTCGCAGGCGCACGACGGCTGCGGCCGATGTGTGCGCCCCTTCGGTATCGACTCTTCAGCGAGGACACCTGATGGCGGATTTCACGGGCAAGGTCGGGTTGGTCGTGGGCGTGGCGAGCAAGCGTTCCATCGCGTGGGCCATCGCGCAGGCCACGGCCGCGCGCGGGGCGCGCCTCGTCATCACGCATCAGAGCCGGTTCGAGGAGCACGTGCACGACCTGTCGCAGGGGCTGGAGCCGGCGCCGCTCGTCCTGCCGTGTGACGTGACGTCGGACGCCGAGATGGACGCCGTGTTCGCGCGCGTGGAGCAGGAGTATGGCGGTCTCGACTTCCTGGTGCACGGCCCGGCGTTCGCGCCGCGCGAGGAACTGGCGGCGCCCTTCTCCAACACCAGCCGCGAAGGCTTCCGGATCGCCCTCGACGTGTCGGCCTACTCGCTCATTGCCCTGTCACGCCGCGCGCTGCCGCTGATGGAATCACGCGGAGGCGGCAGCATCGTCACCCTCACCTATCTGGGCAGCGACCGGGTGTTCGCCAACTACAACGTGATGGGGGTGGCGAAGGCCGCTCTCGAAGCGTCGGTCCGCTATCTGGCCGCCGACCTGGGTCCCCGGAACATCAGGGTCAATGCCGTGTCCGCGGGTCCCATCAAGACGCTGGCAGCATCGGGCATCGCCGGCTTCTCGAGCATCCTCGACGTGTACCGGCAGCGTGCGCCGCTGCGCCGCACCGTGGACACCTCGGAGGTGGGCGACACCGCGGCGTTCCTCCTGAGCGATGCCGCGCGGGGGATCACCGGCGAGGTGCTCTTCGTGGACGGCGGCTACCACGTCACGGGCATGTAGACGGGGCGCGTGCGCTCACGCGACGGGCGCCAACGGCGGGTGTGCGTGGTCCACCGCCCGCGTCTGACCCGGCCTACCGCCCCCAGCGTTCGGTGCGGATGCGTGCCGCGGGTACGCCCATCCGCGCCAGCGCTGCCACCGCGTCTTCCACCATCGACGACGGGCCGCACACGAAGCAGAGGGTGTCGCCAGCGTCGTGCAGCGCGCTCTCGAAGTGTTCACGGTCAACGCGTCCGCGTCGGCCGCTCCAGTCCATGCCGTCGTCCCGCGTCACCGTCTGGTGCAGGGCCAGACGCCCTGCCGCCGCATGCGACGCGAACTCCTCGATGAAGGCGAACTCGTCGCGCCGCCGCGCGCTGTAGAAGAGCGAGATCTGGCCGTCGTACCCCCCGCGGAGCGCATGGTCGATCATGGCCCGCAGTGGCGCGATGCCGGCTCCGCCCGCAATGAAGAAGAGATGTCGCTCCGGGACCGACTCCGGAAACGTGAATGCCCCGAGCGGACCCTCGACGACCAGCCGGGCCCCGGTGGGCTGGGCCGCGAGCGCCGTGGCCGACTCCGCATCGTGCACCACCAGCAGTTCCAGGCGCCCCGTCTCGGCGACCTGTTCGGGCGAGCAAGCGATCGAATAGGGGCGCCCGACGGCTTCGCCCGGCCGGCGGACGAGCACGGCCTGTCCGGCCACGGGGACGAACGCGCGTCCCGCGACATCGAGCGAGAGAAGGGTCGAGCGGGGAGTCGCGGCCTGCGTGCCGACGACCGCTACCGTGAGAGACGACACGACCCCGCAGTGTACTTCAGCCATGTGGCGGCTCAGTGCGGCTTGCGCACGGGCGTGGACGACAGATCGGCCATGTCCTCGTCTCCGGGCGCGTCCTCGGCGTCCGTATCGGCCTCCCGCCGCAGGTGCTTGTCGCGGTACATCCGCACGTCGGCGCTGGCGATGAGGCTCTCGTACGTCCGCGCGTCATGGGGGAACACGGCCACCCCTGCACTGAGCGACAGCGGCCACGGGTTGCCGGGCTCCGGCTCGAAGAGGACGTTGTTGACCGCGGCCTTGAGCTCCAGGCGTTTCTGCTCGGCCTCTTCCGCTCCGCAGCCGGCCAGCACCACCACGAACTCGTCGCCGGCATAGCGGACGCAGATGTCGTACGGCCTGATGGCGTCCCGGAGCACGTCGGCGACGGCGCGAAGCGCGCGGTCGCCCACGTGGTGACCGAACGTGTCGTTGATGCGCTTGAAGGCGTCGAGGTCGAGCACGATGAGCGAGATCTCGGTCCCGAGACGCTCCGACCGCGAGAGCTCCCGCTCGAGGTGTGCCGTCATGAACCGCGTGTTCGGCAGGCCCGTGAGCGGGTCGGTGAGGGAGTCCTCCTGCGTCTGCTCGAAGACCACCGCGTTGTGGATCACGGCGGCCGCCTGCTCGCAGACCCGTTCGAGGAGGCGCTGGTGGTCCTCGTGGTAGAACGCCGGCGACGTGTGGTAGACGCCCACCGTCCCGATGAGGCGATCGTCGAAGACGAGGGGGCAGACGAGCGCCGACTCGAGGTCCGTCCCAAGGGGTGAGCCGGCGGCTTCGAGGTCGGCCACCGGCCGCGCATTGAGCAGGGGTGTCCTGTGTGCGGCCACCCATCCGGTGAGGCCGCTTCCGATGCGGAGCGCGAGCTGCTGGATCAGCTCGGAGTCGACGCCGGTGGCGAACCGGCACACCAGCGTGTTGCCGTTCTCCTGATGCAGGAACAGCGCGCAGGCGGAGAAGGGGACCACGCTCGACAGCTTCGAGGCGATGAGGCCCATGGTGTCCGCGACGCCGAGGCTTGTGCCCATCGTCTGCGCGATCTGATAGAGGGCGTAGATCTCCTGGTGCGCCAGCGCGATGTCCTCGAAGACGCTCGGCCGGGGCCTGGCGTCTGCGTCCTCGCCAGACATCCTGATGCGCGGCGCCTCGAGGTCGCTCTTCTGTGCGGCGGTGCGCATCTGGGGCGCCAGCTGCAGGAACCGGTGGACCACCCCGGGGTCGAGCTCCCGGCCCGCCGCCTCCTGCAGCCAGGACAGTGCCACGTCGAATCCCGACCCCGGCGCCGATGAGCGACGTTCGTCGAACATGTTCGCCAGGGCAAGGATGCGGGCCCCCAGCGGGATCTCCTCGCCCCGAAGGCCGGCAGGGTAGCCCGAGCCGTCCCAGTGCTCGTGATGGCTCAGGATCAGCGGCGCCACCGGGTAAGGAAACGGGACGCCGCCGATGATCTCCGCCCCGATCTGCGGATGGAGGTTCATCTTCCTCGCTTCTTCCGGCGTCAGCGGCCCCGGCTTGGCGAGGATGTGTTCGGGGACCGCCAGCTTGCCGATGTCGTGCAGCAGCGCGGCCGTGCGGATCGCCTGCTGGTCGCGCAGCGGAAGGTCGAAGGCGCGGGCCAGGTGTGTCGCGAAGATCTGCACGCGCCGGATGTGGTTGTGCCCGGGGCGGTCCTTCGCGTCAATGGCCAGCGCCAACGCCTCGAGCGTCGACAGGTGCAGTTCCGAGAGTGCCTGGGCCTGCTGGCGCTCGTTCTCGATCCGGGCCAGATAGACCCCGTGCATCCGGTACGACACGTAGAGGATCGTGGCCGTGAACGGCACGAGCCAGAAGCCGGACGCGCCGATCGCGTAGGTGGCCATGATGGCGCCGGCGGCGCCCACGATCGTGCTCCGCCCGCTGGCGGCGGCCACCTGCGACCAGCCCTCACCGTTACGTGCCCGCGCGGCCAGCCGGTGACCGAGCCCCAGCAGGCCATCCACCACGAAATACAGGAAGGCAGCCGCGACGAGCGGCTGGGCCATCGGCAGGAAATCCCGCACGGGCTGGCCCGGTACGCCGCCGAGCAGCACGTATCCCGCGATGGCCGCCTGCACGGTGAGCGTGGCCTTGGCGATGTGGAAGATCGTGTCGTGCAGCCACTGCGGTCGGCGTGATGCGAACGCGCACTGGCTGAAGGCGCCGGCCATCGCGACGAGCGTGGCCTCGCCGGGAGAGAGCATGGCGACGGCGAAGAGTTCGACGCCGTTCGTGATGGCCACGCCGGAGCTGTCACGGGTGCCGACGGCGCCGAGCCGGAAGGCCGACGCGATCGACGACACCAGCAGCAGGCTGGCGAAGGGCCAGGGCTGGGCGAAGGTGGCGGCGGGCAGACCGGCGGCGAGGGTGATGCCTGCGAGCAGGATCACCGCGCTCGCGAACGCGGCAGCCGAGGCGGGCGGTCTGGGCATGGCGCGACTCAGCGGCCGACCGGTGCGCGAGCTCCTGTGGAGGTTCCCATGACGGGCGGCGTCCCCCTGCGGACCCGCGCCAGGACTGGCGCCGTCCACCCGGGGCACGGGTCCCGCTACCGCGCCGGGCGCGGGAGCCAGATGATCGTCACTCGTCTTCTCATGGACATGACCTCAGCGTGTTGGGCGCGGGGCTGGCCAGCGGGTGGGGACGGGCTGTGCCGTGCTCCACACGATGTTCTCGTCGTCGTAGGTGCTCCAGACGATGTTCTCGTCCTCGCGCGTGGACCAGACGATGTTCTCGTCGTCGTAGGTCGACCACACGATGTTGTCGTCGTCGTCGTAGGTGGACCAGACGATGTTCTCGTCGTGGTAGGTCGCGATCAGGCTGCCCAGCGCTCGTCCCCACAGGGCGTGACGGCAGTCGAGGCCGCGGCAGGTCGAGCCCCAGACGACGTTGGGGTACGTCGTGCTCCAGACGATGTTCTCGTCGTCGTAGGTCGACCACACGATGTTGTCGTCGTCGCCGGCACGCGTACTCCAGACGATGTTTTCGTCGTCGTAGGTGCTCCACACGATGTTCTCGTCGTCGTAGGTGGACCAGACGATGCTGTCGCGCCGGCGGGTGCTCCAGACGATGTTCTCGTCGTCGTAGGTCGACACGCTGCGGCCGTCGAGCGCTCGGGCGCCCCACGCGACCGGCGTACCGTCTGCCGTCGTGAGCGCGCCCCAGGTCACGGTGCGTGCCCAGGCATTGGCATCAGGCAGGGGAAGGCCACCCTCCACCAGGAAGTTGCCCCACAGCAGGCGGCGGCTCCAGGGCGTCCACGCGTCGGCAATCACGTCGCCGGGGCGACCAGGCCCGCGTCCTGGGTCGGCGAAGAACGCCGAGAGCCGCACGGCCCCCTGCGCGTTCAGCAGGCCGGCACCCTGCGCCAGCACCGGCTCCCCGGCCCTCGCCTCCGCGGTGTACTGCAGGATGGCCTTCACCGCGTTGGGTGTCAGGTCCGGATTGGCTTCGAGCATCAGGGCCACGGTGCCCGACACCAGCGGTGCGGCCATGCTCGTGCCGCTCAGGCTCAGATACGGTCGATCGGGTGAGCGCCGCGTGCCGGTGAGCAGGTAGCCGCCCAATTCCGCGTACAGCCGGCTGCCGGGTGCGCTCAGCGACTCGATGCCGACGCCCGGCGCCACCAGGTCGGGCTTGGCCGCGAAGTCGATCCACGTCGGCCCCGTCGAGCTGAACGCGGCGACCGCGTCGTCGGCGCGACCCGTGGTGCCGGCATGCGTCGATGCGCCCACCGTCAATACCCAGGGGGCGTTGCCCGGCGCCGTGATCCCGCCGTACTGGCTGCGGCCGTCCGGCGTGCTCCCGAGATTGCCGGCGGAGGCCACCACCACGATGCCGTGCTCGACCGCGCGGCGGGCGGCCTGCGTCAGCGGGTCGGTGTGATACGACTCGCCCACGCCTGAGGCGACCGACAGATTGATGACGCGGATGTTGTAGGCGGTTCGCACGCTGATGGCGTAGTCGATGGCCGCGATGACGTCGCTGATGTAGCCGTGCCCCTCGCCGTCGAGCACCCGCAGGCCGATGATGTCGGCGCCGATGGCCACGCCCCGGCGCGCTCCCGACGAGTCGTAGCCGCTGCCGGCGATGATGCCCGCGACGTGCGTGCCGTGGCCGTAGTCGTCAACGGCCTGCTCGCTGGTCCAGAGGGCCGCTGGCATGGCCCGCGTGAAGTCCTTGAAGTGGGTGACGACCGATCGCCGGGACGCACCACGCCCGCGGAACAGATCGTCGTGAGAGGCATCGACGCCCGAGTCGATCACCGCCACGCCGATCCCCTGGCCCGTCGTGCGCTGGAGGCGGCTCGCGGTGATGGCGCCGATGGCCGCGCCGCTTCGTTCCAGGGTGGCAAAGGCCGGACGATCGAGTGACACGCGTCGCACGCGCGGGTCGGTGGCCAGCGCCGCGAGTTGCGCGTTGTCGATCTCGGCGGCCTGCGCCTGCAGCAGCGCGATGCGCCGGCCGGTCGTGCCCCCCCGACGGGTGATGGCTCGTACGTCGGGCTCCCTGGTGAACTCCACGATGACGCGTGATCGGCCCGACAGGCGCGTGCGACGCGTGTC
>JABFRY010000450.1 GCA_013140955.1 Acidobacteriota bacterium | reverse complement strand
CTCCGGTCGCCGCTCAGGCCGACCACGCCCAGGTTGGGCACGAGGGTCGTGAACGGGTAGTCGGCAATCTTGGGACGGGCCGCCGACACGTGCGCGATGAGCGTGGACTTGCCGGCGTTGGGGAACCCGAGGAGGCCGACGTCGGCCAGCAGCTTCAGGTGCAGCCGGAGGAACCGCTCCTCGCCAGGCTCGCCGGGCTCCACCCGGCGCGGTGCCCGGTTGGTCGAGGAGACGAAGCGGCAGTTGCCCCGCCCGCCCCGGCCACCCTTGGCCACGAGTACGCGCTGGCCCACCTCGGTGAGATCCGCCAGCCGTTCGACGTGAGCACCCTCGAGGCCATCCTTCACGTACACCAGCGTGCCGACGGGGACGGGTACCTCGATGTCGGCACCGGAATGTCCGGTACGGTTGGACCCCTGGCCGTGCTGGCCGCGGGCGCCCTCGAACTCGGGGTGAAAGCGGAAATCGACGAGGGTGTTGCGGTGGTCGGTCGCGACAAGGTACACGGAGCCGCCGTCGCCGCCGTCACCACCGTCGGGACCGCCGCGGGGCACGTACTTCTCACGGCGGAAGCTCAGGCAGCCGCGTCCACCATCGCCAGCGACGACGTGGATGTCCACTTCGTCGACGAACATCGGGATCAGTATACGACCTGGGACAGGTGGAGCTGGATGACGGGGATGCGCGCAGGGGCGCGCACGCCGCAACGGGCACCGGACGGCCCGGCCCTGCGGCGCGAGCCCCCGCGGAAGGCCAGGCGCCTACTCGACAGGAATGACGCTGATCCGCCGACCACGGCCACCGTGGTCCTCGAATCGCACCCGGCCGGCGGCCGTGGCATACAACGTGTCGTCCTTGCCGAGGCCGACATTGAGGCCCGGTGCAAACCGCCGCCCCCGCTGACGCACGAGGATGGAGCCGCCCGTGACGAGGTTGCCATCGTGGCGCTTCACGCCCAGCCGCTGGGAATTGCTGTCGCGGCCGTTGCGGGAACTGCCCTGTCCTTTTTTATGAGCCATCTGGTCACCAGCGCCGTGAGCGCCACGTAACGGGGTCCGTGGACCGCCGCCGCGTACTAGGCGTGAATATCCGTGATCCGCACACGCGTGAAGAAGCTCCGGTGGCCGCGCGTCTTGCGGAAGCCCTTCCGCCGCTTCTTCTTGAACACGCGAAGCTTGGGGCCTCTGGCCTCGCCGTCCACCACGCCGACCACACGGGCGTCCGCGATGTAGGGCGCGCCCGCAACCACCTCGCCGGCGTCCCGTTCCACGAGCAGAACCTGATCGAACACCAGTTCCGAGCCCGGTTCTCCGGGCTTGCCGTCTACTTCAACGATGCTGCCGGGCGTTACCTTGAGCTGCCGGCCCTTGGCCTGAATGATGGCGTACACGGGTTGTTCCCTCGTCAACTGGCGCCGCACCGGCGATAGGCCGGCCAGGCAAACACCGAGCTTAGCAGATCAATTCCGCCCGCGGCAAGGGCGGCGTCGGTCCCCCTGGGAATCGAACGCTACTGCAGCAGGATGCGTGTGCCCCGGATCTTCTGGCTGCTGAGGGTGCTCAGGAAGCTGGGCAGCAACCGATCCATGAGCTCGAAGTAGGACGACAGCGCAGGCGTGACCTGATTGGCGTTGTAGAGCACTTCTTCGCGGAACGTCTCGGAGTGGATGGTGGCTCCGGTGCGGCCGTCGATGAAGACGAAGCGTGGCCGGAGGACGAACCCCTTCCGCTCCACGTAGGTGCGGACGGGCACGACCCGGCGACGGCCGAACGAGTCGTAGACTTCCTGCTCCCGCTGCACGAAGCCGGAGCGGGCATGCGGCGTGAAGAGGACGGTGCCCGTCACGATCAGAGGGTTCTGGTACTCCTCGCCGATGCGCTTCCAGTAGTCCACGTTGGCGAACAGGTGCTCGTAGGGCTGGAGATCGTCCTCGCCCTCGATGATCGCCTCGCCCTGGTCGTTCCTGGCCGGCGGCGTCTCAAGTCCCTCCTCGGCCACCGCAATGAGCGGCAGCACGTCGGAGTCGATGACGTTCAGCTCCGATTTCGTCCGGAGCTGGCTGCGTAACAGGCGGGTCGTCTCGACGTTGCCGTCGAGGTCCTCGGTGCCGCCGGAAATGAAGCCGGCCACCAGGACCCGATCGAAGGCCGAGACGTCCAGCTTCGGCCGGATCGGCGTTTCGATGGGGATCTCGTAGTACGTCGTACACGCGGCCAGCAGGACCGCAACGAGGCTAGCGATCGTCGGTGCGAGTCGTGCGGTCATTGATTTCCCTGAACAGTTCGTAGTTCTGCCGGATCATCAGATTGTTGGGGTCGAGCTCGAGCGCGCGTTCGTAGGCGGCGCGCGCCTTCTCGAGGTCGCCCTCGTGCTCATACCCGATGGCCAGGTTGTTCTGCGCGGCCGGATAGGTCGGATCGATCTCGACCGCGCGCTCCCACCGGTAGATGGCCTCTCGCCAGAGGCCACGTTGGGCCACGTTGATCCCGAACTCAACCTGCTTGCGGGCGTCCGAACGGGCATCGGCGTGGAGGGGTGCCGTGAGCGGAAGGACCGCGAGCAGCGCGGCCAGGAAGAGCGTACGCATCCGGGAATCCCCCTCTGTGCTACCCGTAACTATAGTGACACCCTCGCGGGATCCGCAAGCGGCCGTACGTGTCGGTTGCGGGCGAGCAATGCATGTACCAGCCCGTCCATGCCTGGATGCCTGATCCCGTCGGATTGCCGACTGCGCATTGCTGTCGCTGTGGGGACACATGTCGCCCTTTTCGACCTGCAGCCGCTGCGTTCGAGTTGCCGCCGACCTGCAGTCGCCGCGGTCGCCGCCGATACGACGGGAGACGGGGGACGGGTGTGCCTGCTGGCCCATGCCCGGCTGCCTGCCGCACGTCGGCAGGTGGCCGCGTGCTGGAGGTGTCCGCATGTCGCTCGAGCGCGCTGTGGCCGTGTCCCTGGTTCCCGGCCTGTCACGTCTGCACCGGATGTCCCGCCTGCGGGCCGGCGAACCGGCGCTGGCCAGGCTCGCCAACAACGTGTTGCCGGAGGCCCGCGCGCTGCTCGCTGCAGCGGGCGCCGCGGGCATCACTGCCCTGGCGTGGGACGATCCGGCCTTTCCGCCGCTCCTGCGGGCGATCCCCGATTGCCCTCCCGTGCTCTGGTGCCGGGGCGATCGCGATGCGCTGCTGGCGCCCGCCGTGGCGGTCGTCGGTTCCCGCGCCGCGTCCCAGACCGCGCTCCAGGTGTCGGCGCGTCTGGGCGAACACCTCGCGGCATTCGGCGTCGTGGTCGTCAGCGGCCTTGCCAGAGGCATCGACTCGGCGGCCCACCGCGGCGCGCTCCGGGCAGGCCGCACGATCGGGGTGCTCGGGTCCGGCCCCGACCGCATCTATCCGGCGGAGCATGCCGGCCTTGCACGCGAAATGCTTGCACGCGGCATGGTGGTCTCGGAGTACCCGCCGGGCACACCGCCGCGACCGTTTCGATTTCCCGAACGGAATCGCCTCATCAGCGGCCTGTCCCTGGCCGTCGTGGTGGTCGAGGCATCCGAACGCTCGGGCTCGCTCATCACCGTCGCCCGTGCGAGCGAGCAGGGGCGCGAGGTGATGGCCGTGCCCGGCAGCGTCCTGGGCGGCCGCAATCGCGGAGCGCACGGCCTGATTCGGGACGGCGCAAAGATTGTGGAGACTGCGGACGATATCGTTGAGGAACTCCGGCTGCGTCCGCCTGGCGGCGACGGGGTGGAGGCATCTGCAAGCCACTGCAGGAATGAGGCTTGTGTGGATCCGCTCCTCACGACGATGCTCCTGGGAGAGCCCGTCACGCTCGACGCGCTCGTCGATCGTACGGGCGTTGCTGGCGCCAGGCTTCTCGTGCGACTGCTCGATCTGGAACTGCGCGGACTCGTGCAGCGGCTTCCGGGTGGCGGTTTCGTTCGTTCCTCTTGAACGTGCTAGTGTGGATTCCCTGAATGGCAAAACCGCTGGTCATCGTCGAATCGCCGGCAAAGGCCAAGACATTGGGCCGTTTTCTTGGTGCGGACTACCGCGTCGAGGCGAGCTACGGGCACATCCGCGACCTGCCCGAGTCGGCCGCCGACGTACCCAAGGAGATCAAGGACAAGGAGTGGGGACGGCTCGGCGTGGATGTCGACAGCGACTTCACGCCCTACTACGTCGTGCCCGCCGACAAGAAGAAGCAGGTGGCCCACCTGAAGTCGGCCGTGAAGGAGGCGTCTGAACTCCTCCTCGCGACCGACCCCGATCGGGAGGGGGAATCCATCAGCTGGCACCTGACGCAGGTGCTCAAGCCGCGCGTCCCCGTGCGGCGGGTGGTCTTCCACGAGATCACGGAGGATGCCGTTCGCGCCGCGCTGGCCGATCCCGGCGACGTGGATGAGAACCTGGTGCGGGCGCAGGAGAGTCGTCGCATCCTCGATCGCCTCTACGGCTACACCCTCTCACCGGTCCTGTGGAAGAAGGTGCAGACGGGGCTGAGCGCCGGCCGGGTGCAAAGCGTGGCCGTCAGACTCGTCGTCGAGCGCGAAGAGCAGCGGCGGGCATTCCGCACCGGCGTGTTCTGGGACCTCGACGCCCGACTTCGCGGCGAGGGCCGCGAGTTCGTGGCCACGCTGGCTCGGGTGAACGGCGAGCGCGTGGCGACGGGCAAGGATTTCGATCCGGATACCGGCCGCTTGCGCTCTGCCGGCGCCCGCCTGCTCGACGAAACGGCCGCCGTGGCGCTCGTCACCGGCATTCGCGCCAACCTGCCGTGGCGCGTGACCGCCGTCGAGCAGAAGCCCGGCACCGAGCGTCCCGCCCCGCCGTTCACGACGTCGACGCTGACCCAGGAAGCCAGCCGGAAGCTCGGGTTCTCGACCGAACGCACGATGCAGGTCGCGCAGCGTCTGTTTCAGGGTGTGGACGTGGGCAATGGCCAGATGGAGGGCCTGATCACGTATCACCGGACGGACTCCACGACGCTGTCCGACAAGGCACTCGGTGAGTCGGCTCGGGTCATCCGCGAGCTGTTCGGCGACGAGTACTACAGTGGCGCGAGGCGGTACCAGACCAAGGTCAAGAACGCCCAGGAAGCACACGAAGCCATCCGGCCCACCGACTTCCGGCTGGCGCCCGCCCAGATGGAGGGCACGCTCGATCGCGACGAACTCAAGGTGTACGAGCTGATCTGGAAGCGGACGATGGCCTCGCAGATGGTCGATGCCCGCATCCTGCGCACCACGATGGAGATCACCGCCACGGTGCCCGGCGGGGATGTCGCCACGCTCACCGCCAGCGGGCGCGCCATCGAGTTCGCCGGATTCAGGCGCGCGTACGTCGAGGGGAGCGACGATCCCGCCGCCGAACTCGAGGAGCAGGAGGCCATCCTGCCGAAGGCGGGCGTCGGCGACCTCGTGCACGACGATGGCAGCACGGCGATCGCGCTGCTCGACGCCGACGCCAAGCGTCACGAGACCATGCCCCCCGCCCGATTCACCGAGGCGTCGCTCATCAAGGAACTGGAGCGACTGGGCATCGGGCGCCCATCGACCTATGCACCGACGATCGCCACCATCGTCCGGCGGGGCTACGTCTTCCGTCAGGGCAAGGCGCTGGTACCCAGCTTCACGGCGTTCGCGGTCACGAAACTCCTGCGCGAGCACTTCGGCGATTTCGTGGACGTCGGCTTTACCGCGGAAATGGAAGACGATCTGGACGAGATCTCCAGGGGTGAGCGTGCCGGTCTCGACTTCATCCGGGAGTTCTATCGGGGGCACGGCGAGCAGCGCGGGTTGCTGACGGCGGTAGAAGAGGACTGGGACCGCATCGACTATCCCGTGCTGGACCTGGGAGCCGACGACATCACGGGCGAGCCGGTCCGGGTACGCATCGGCCGGTTTGGCCCCTTCGTGCAGGTCGGGGAAGGCGGGCCTGGGCGGACGGCCTCCCTGCCCGAGGAACTGGCGCCCGCGGATCTCACGGTGGAACGCGCACTCGAACTCGTTCGGGCCAAGGCCGAGGGCCCGCGCGACCTCGGTGTGGATCCTGTGTCGGGAGACCACGTCTTCCTGCTGAACGGCCGGTATGGCGCCTACGTCCAGCTCGGCGAGACCCCAGAGGACCGGAAGGCGCCCAAGCCACGGCGTTCGTCCCTCCAGGCGGGCATGACCGAGGCGACCATCACGCTGGAGGAGGCGCTGCGCCTGCTGTCGCTGCCGCGTGTGGTGGGGACGCATCCCGATGATGGTGGGGACATCACGACCAACTTCGGGCGCTTCGGCCCCTACGTGAAGCACGGCTCGGAATTCCGCTCGCTCGAGAGCGATGCGCACGTCTTCGACATCGCACTGGACGCGGCGGTGGCATTGCTGCGGGCGCCGAAGCAGTCGAAGCGGCGGCAGGCGGCCCAGAAGACGGTGCTGCGCGAACTGGCCGAAGGGGCGATCGCGCTGAAGGTGCTGTTCAACCCGCAGTCGGGCAAGCTGCTCGGCGCGCAGGCGGTGGGCGAAGACGGCGTCGACAAGCGGATGGACGTGCTGGCCACCGCCGTGTTCGCCGGCCTGACGA
>JABFRY010000172.1 GCA_013140955.1 Acidobacteriota bacterium | reverse complement strand
TTCCGGCGCGGTCTGCGCGGGCGCTGGTGCCGCGTCGTCAGCTCGTGCGGTCGTTCCTGCCGGCGGCGACGACGCGGGCCGCCGGTCGAGGAAGCGAAACGGATCCCGCGCGGGCGCCTGAAAATCCCTGACGAGCTCCACACGAGCACGCAGCCGGGCGGCTTCAGCGACGATATCGTCGGTGGCCGCGGCGGCAGCCTGCGGCGCGGCGGGCGCGGGCGACATCTGCGGGGACTGCGGTGGCGCCGACACCAGCCATGTCGCGAGCATGCCGGTGCCCGACACCAGAGCCGTGGATTTCCAACTGAACGCCATGCGACGGCGATCTTAGCACTGCAGAGCCCATGCTATTATTCGCCGTGCCTCCTGTCGCGTACCCACACGCTGACGACAGTGCGACACGCCCGCTCCGTGTCGTGGCACTGGTCCCGGCACGATTCGACTCCAGCCGGCTTCCCGGCAAGGCGCTGGCCGATCTGGCCGGGCGCCCGATGATCGAGCACGTGTGGCGGCGCGCGGCGGCTGCCCGGGGCGTGGGCGCCGTGATCGTCGCCACCGACGACGTGCGCATCGTCGAGGCGGTGGAGCGCTCCGGCGGACGTGCGCGGCTCACCTCCCCCGCCCACCGCTCGGGCACCGATCGCATCGCCGAAGTGGCGGCATCGCTCGACTGCGACGTCGTGGTCAACGTACAGGGTGATGAGCCCTTGCTGGACCCCGACGCCATCGACGCCATCCTCGCGCCCTTTGCCGACCCCGACGTCCGCATGACCACCGCGTGCGTCCGTCTCACCGACCCCGACGAGGCCGCCGACCCGCACGTGGTGAAGGTGGTCGTCGATACGCATGGGGACGCGCTCTATTTCTCGCGCGCGCCGATCCCCTACGATCGCGTCGGGCCGGACGCGCCGCGGGCCGCCTGTTACAAGCACCTGGGGCTGTACGCGTACCGGCGGGACTTCCTGCTGGCCATCGCCCGGCTGCCCCGGACGCCTCTCGAACACGCCGAATCCCTCGAGCAGCTGCGCGTGCTCGAGCACGGCTTTCGCATCAGGACCGTTGAAACCAGCCATGATTCGGTGGGCGTGGACACGCCGGCCGATCTGGAACGCGTACGACGCCAGCTGCTGGCCGCGGTGCGCACGTGAGGACTCATGACCCCAGGCACTGAGGGACGCCCCGTCAAGTACATCTTCGTTACGGGCGGCGTCGTGTCGTCACTCGGCAAGGGCCTGGCCGCCGCCTCCATCGGCCGACTGCTGGAGGACCGCGGGTATCGGGTCGCGATGCAGAAGTTCGACCCGTACATCAACGTGGACCCGGGCACGATGAGCCCCTATCAGCACGGCGAGGTGTACGTCACCGACGACGGCGCGGAAACGGACCTCGACCTCGGGCACTACGAGCGCTTCACGAGCATGGTGGCCACGCGCAACAGCAACTGGACCACCGGGAAGATCTACCTCTCGGTGATCCAGAAGGAACGGCGCGGCGACTACCTGGGCCGGACGGTGCAGGTCATCCCCCACATCACCAACGAGATCAAGGACGCGATCCGCGCGGCCGGCCACGACGTGGATGTCGTGCTCGTGGAGATCGGCGGCACCGTCGGCGACATCGAGAGCATGCCGTTCCTCGAGGCCATCCGCCAGTTCCGGCTCGATGTCGGCCGCGAGAACGCGATCTACGTGCACCTGACGCTGGTGCCCTACATCGGCACGGCTGGCGAGCTGAAGACCAAGCCGACCCAGCACAGTGTGCGGGATCTCCGCTCCCTCGGCATCCAGCCCGACGTTCTGCTGTGCCGTACCGACCGCATCCTCGACAGCGACATCAAGCGCAAGATTGCGCTGTTCTGCGACGTGAACGAGGAGGCCGTCATCACGGCCAAGGACGTCTCCACCATCTACGAGGTGCCTCTGGTCCTGGCGGCCGAGGGCATCGAGCAGATCATCCTGAAGCAGCTCGGGCTGCCCGTCACCCAGGCGAAGAGCCAGGCCTGGCGCGAGCTGGTGGAGCGCATCAAGCACCCGCTCGACGAGCTCACGATCCACGTCGTCGGCAAGTACACCGGCTACGAGGACTCCTACAAGAGCCTCAACGAGGCGGTCTTCCACGGCGGATTCGCGCATCGCCTCAAGGTGAACCTGCACTGGGTCGATGCCGAGGAACTCGAGCAGGACGGCGGTGAGCAGCTGCTGCAGGGGTCACACGGCATCCTGGTGCCCGGCGGCTTCGGTTCGCGGGGCACGCGCGGCATGATGCGCGCCGCCGAATACGCCCGTGCGCACGATGTGCCGTTCTTCGGCATCTGCTACGGCTTCCAGTGGGCCATCGTGGAGTACGCCCGTCACGTCTGCGGTCTCGAGGGCGCCGACTCCACCGAGTGCGACGAGAACGCCCCGCACAAGGTGATCTACAAGCTCCGCGACCTGCTCGGCGTGGACGAACTGGGCGGCACGATGCGCCTCGGGCGCTATCCCTGCGAACTGGTCCCGGGTTCGAGGGCCGCCGCCATCTACGGGACGTCCCTCGTGCACGAGCGGCACCGTCACCGCTTCGAATTCAACACGATGTACGAGCCCCTGCTCACCGAGAAGGGCCTGCGCATCTCGGGCCGCTCTCCCGACGGCAAGTTCGTGGAGATTGCGGAGCTGCCCTCGCACCCCTGGTTCATCGCGGTCCAGTTCCACCCCGAGTTCCAGTCCCGGCCGCTCCGTCCCCATCCGCTGTTCAGCAGCTTCGTCGAGGCGGCGTATCGTCATGCCACCGGGCGCACGGTGAACGCCGAGGTCACCACCGCCAGCGGCCAGTGACGCGCCCCGGACAGTCCCCGTCCCCGACAGCCGGTCGGCCCGCGTAGAATGGGGTCCGTGCCTCCGGTTACCATCGCCGGCGCCGTCCCGGTCGGGCGCGGCGCGCCCCTGGTCCTCATCGCGGGCCCCTGCGTCATCGAGAGCGCCGACCACGCCATGGGGCTGGCCCTGGCGCTCGCGGACATCTCGACGCGCTGCGGAATCCCGCTCGTCTTCAAGGCCTCGTACGACAAGGCGAACCGCACGTCCGGCACCTCGTTCCGGGGACCCGGGCTCGAGGCCGGACTGCGGATCCTGGCCGATATCCGGGCGCGTACGGGACTGCCGGTTCTCACCGACATCCACGAGCCCGCCCACGCCGCGGCCGCCGCCGAGGCCGTGGACGTGCTGCAGATTCCGGCCTTCCTGTGCCGGCAGACGGACCTGCTCGTCGCAGCCGCCCGGACCGGGCGGCCGGTGAACGTGAAGAAGGGGCAGTTTCTCGCGCCTCGCGACATGCGCCACGTGGTCGCCAAGCTGACGGCCGAGGGCAACGACCAGGTGCTGCTGACCGAGCGCGGATCGAGCTTCGGTTACAACAACCTCGTCGTGGACGTCCGCGCCTTTCCCATGCTGGCCGAGCTCGGCTTCCCCGTCGTGTTCGACGTCACCCACAGCCTGCAGCTGCCCGGCGCGGGCGAGGGCGTGACGGCGGGGCTCGCCCAGTACATCGAGCCGCTCGCCCGCGCCGGTGTGGCGGCGGGCGTGGACGCCGTGTTCTTCGAGGTACACGAGGAGCCGGAACGGGCCAGGAGCGACGCGGCCAATGCGCTCCGCCTGGATCGTCTCGAGGGTCTGCTGCACCAGCTGCTGCGCCTGCACGCGGCCGTCGCTGGCGCCCCGACGACGCCGGCCGGCGTCACCACCGGCACCCCCGCATGACCTCCGCCGGTCGCGACGATCTCGCGGTGGCCCGCCGGGTGCTGGAGACCGAGGCGGCTGCCATCCTGGGCCTGCTGTCGAGGCTCGACGCACGATTCGAACGCGCGGTCGAGGTGCTGCTCGAGTGCCGGGGTCGCGTGATCGTGACCGGGATGGGCAAGTCCGGCATCATCTGCCGCAAGCTCGCCGCCACGCTCTCGAGCACCGGCACGCCCGCGTTCTTCCTGCACCCCGCCGAGGCCATCCATGGCGATCTCGGCGTCATTCAGTCCGACGACGTCATCCTGGCCCTGTCGCGCAGCGGCGAGACCGAGGAACTCCTCCGCCTGCTCGAGACCATCCGGCGGCTGGGCGCGCGCCTGATCGCCATGACGGGCGACGCCGCCTCGACGCTGGCCCAGGCCGCCGACGTCGCGCTCGACTGCCAGGTCGTCGAGGAAGCGTGCACGCTCAACCTCGTGCCCACGGCCAGCACGACGGCGGCGCTCGCCCTCGGCGATGCCCTGGCCGTGTCCTTGCTCGTGGCGCGCGGTTTCCGCGAGGAGGACTTCGCCCACCTGCACCCCGGTGGCCGCCTGGGGAAGCGCCTGATGCGCATCGATCGGCTGATGCATGCCGGGGCGCTGGCGCCGGTGGTCGGCACCGAGACACCCATGGCGGAGGTGGTCTACGAGATGTCCCGGAAGGGCCTCGGCATGACCTGCGTCGTCGACGGCGAGGGCCGGCTGGTGGGCATCATCACCGACGGCGATCTGCGCCGCCACATGACGACGACGGCGAGCGTCCTCGACCGGCGGGCGGGCGAGGTCATGACGCGCGATCCCGTGACGGTGCCTCCGTCCCTGCTCGCCGTGGAGGCGCTGCGTGTGCTCGACCAGCGCAAGATCACCGCGATCGTCGTCACCGACAGCGACCACCGCGTGGCCGGCGTGGTGCACCTGCACGACCTCTGGCGCACGCAGATGATCTAGGCATGCCCGACTCCCTGCCCCTGCTGGCCGCGCTCGTGGCGCTCCTCGTGGGCCTCATCGCGGGGAAGGCGTGGGAACGATACAAGCTGCACGGCGGGCGCTGGCTGGACCGGCGCAAGCTGCGGCAGACGCCGCACTACATGCTGGGCCTCAACTTCCTGGGCGAGGGCCAGGTGGACCGGGCGATCGACGAACTCTCCCGCGCGGCGAGCGACGGCACCGATGCGCTCGAGCTCCAGATGATCCTCGGCAACCTGCACCGCCAGAAGGGCCAGGTGGGCAAGGCCGTCTCGATCCACCAGGCACTCCTGCAGCGGCAGGACCTGTCCCGTGCGGAGCACGCCTATCTCCTCTTGTGCCTGGGCCTCGACTACCGGGGTGGCGGATTCGTGGACCGGGCGCGCGAGGCGTTCGAGGACGTCCTGCGTCTCGACCCCGCCAACCGCCATGCGCTCGTCAACCTGGCGAAGCTCCACGAGGAACAGCGGCAGTGGACCGAGGCACTGGCAGCGCGCACCACCCTGGGAGCCTTGCGCGATGCCGACACGGTGTCGGACCGCCAGATCGAGGCGTTCCTCCACAATGAGATCGGCCGCGCACAGGCCGCGCGCGGTCTCGACGGACCGGCCGCCCGGGCCTTTGCCGACGCCATCGAACGCGACGCCCGCACGGCGCCCGCGTACCTGAACCTGGGCGACGTGCGCGCCCGCGCCGGCGACATGCCGGGCGCCATCGACGCGTGGGAACGCCTCATCGCCGTGGTCCCAGAACGGGCCCACCTCGCCTTCGATCGCCTCGATGACGCCTACGCCCGGGCGGGTGCCGCCGACCGGTTCCGCGCGCTGTGCGAGCGGCTCATCAGCGAGCACCCCGAGAACTGGCGCGCCCGGCTCGCCCTCGCCCGCCACCTGCGGCGCCGCGGCCTGCCTGGGCCGTCGGTGGAATTGCTCTTCGACGCCCTCGCGCAGCACCCACATGGCCTGGCCCTGCACCAGGCCATCTGGCAGATCCTCGCGGAGGCCGACACCGACCCGGCGCTCGTGCGGCGCTATGTGACCGCCTCACGGGACGCGGTCTTCTATCTCGACCCGCACGTCTGCGTCCGGTGTCGGTATCGCAGCACCGAGCTGCTATGGCTCTGCCCGCAGTGTCACGAGTGGAACACGTTCGTGGAGGAGCGGATCGCCCAGGGACGCGACTCGAGCGAGGCGGAACTCGCCCCGCCGGCGAACCCTCCTCCGTCGTCGTCCTGACACCACCGTGCGTGGTCGCCACCAGGCCCGCGCCCCGTCTACGAACAGAGCCTCAGGCGGACGTCCCCCATTCAGCCAGCACGGGCAGCAGGCGCGCCACTTCCCGGTCGGTGTCCTCGAACGTCCCGTCGGTCCGCACCACGTGGTCTGCGCGGGCGATCTTGCGGTCGATGGGCCACTGGGCCGCGAGCCTGGCACGGGCGGCCGCCTCGTCGAGGTGGTCGCGCGCCATCACCCGCGCGAGCTGCACCTCTGGCTCGCAAGCCGCCACCACGACCCGGTCGAAATCGCGGTCGCGGCCCACCTCGAACAGCAGCGGAATGTCCACCACCGCAACCGCGACGTCACCACGGCGCTGCAGGTCGGCGAACCACGCGGCGGTCGCTTCGCGCACGCGCGGGTGGATGATGGCCTCGAGGCGACGCCGCGCGTCCGGGTCGCTGAACACGCGACGAGCGAGGCTGCCCCGGTCGAGGGCTCCGTCTGCGCCGAGCACGGACACCCCGAATGCGGCCACCACGGCGGCCAGGGCCTCGCTGCCAGGCGCCACGGCCTCGCGGGCGAGCGTGTCCGCATCGAGGGTCGGCACGCCAGCGGCCGCCAGGGCCGCGCG
>JABFRY010000522.1 GCA_013140955.1 Acidobacteriota bacterium | reverse complement strand
GGCCTGAAGGCCCGGGCCTGGCATCGCGGGCCTGGCTGGCCCGGCCCCTCACCGTCCCCGCGGCTGCGCACCCGCTGTGACGGGCGGCTCGCGTGACGGGCGACCGCGGTGCACACGCGGCGTCAGCGCGTCACGTCGGCGAAGTACGGCGGCAGATCGGGCTTGGTGGCGCGCAGGATCGCCACCACGTCCCGCCGGTCGGCGGCCGTCAGGCGGTCGTAGGGGGCGCCGGTCTCCCCGCCCGACAGCACATGCCACAGCCGGGCGTAGACGGCGTCCCGCACCGGGGTGGGCAGGGCATCGAAGGCGTCGGAGTAGATCATGTAGCTGCACGGGTATCGCATGAGGCGCCCGTCCAGGCTCAGATCCCGCAGGGACCGTCCCTGGGCATCGTGTGGGCCCCCGGCGGGAAAGGTCCGCGTGAAGGCGGACGTCCCCGCGATGGGACCGAGCGGGGGTTCGTCCACGAACAGCATGTAGTCGACCAGATCGACGACGGCCTTGTCGACGTCGCGAAGGGCCAGCTGCTGCGGTCGCGTCACCCGCGTGGCGGCAATCAGCGACTCGCTCGCATCGGCCGGCGTCGGCATCACGATGGCCGGCCCATCGCCCGCGTGCTGACGCACCCTGGCCTCCCACCCGAGACGGGTGATGAGGTTGGTCATGTGCATCTGGTGGTCCAGCACCATCAGCGCCACGATGTCACTGCCCGGCCGAAGGTACGGCGAGGTGTCGAACAGGGCGTCCAGCGTCCGCTGGTTCTGGTTGGTCTCGGTGCGTGTCAGGCTGATGTCCGCGGCGCCGACCGGCACCGTGGCGTTGCCTTGATGGCGGGCGTCGCCGTGCGTTCCGGAGACGTACCACCCACCCCACCGCAGCGGCAGCGGGCGCCGATGATCGGTGTAGTAGATCGGGGCGTACATCACCGTGCCCGCGGGCGTGGGGAACACGCTCGTGGCGAACAGGCCCGGCACTTCCTGCGTGGCTTCCGTGGCGTGGCAGGACAGGCAGGAGTCGTTGCGCTCGAACTCCGGCGGCCCCTCGGCGCGCTGGCGGAGGGTGTAGAAGATGGTCCCCTGCTCCGGGTCCTGTGCGGTGAACTCGAGGTAGGGTGCGTGCTGGACGAAGCCGACCGCGACCGCGTCGTTGAAGTACAGGGCGCGGGGCGTGGCCGGGCCGATGAGCGACGACTGGAAGCTCGTCTTCGAGAACACCAGGACCTGCGACTCGGGGTCCACGTCCAGCGAGTCCAGGATGGAGCGGAGGTACCCGTGCTGCGGCTCGTAGGTGAGCGATACCTCGCCGCGCTGGACGCGGGCGATCAGCCGGGAGAGCGGGTCCCGGACCGGACGCGAGGCGTAGTCGATGGCCGGGTGGTTCCGGATCAGCGAGAAGTTGCTCCCGAGCTGACCCTCGGCATCGAAGGCTGCGGCGAGCAGCGCGCCCGCCACGGCGAGTCCGAGCACCGCCGTCCGTCGTCTCATGCGCGGGTCCTCCCTCTCATCCCGTGAGGGTGCGAGCAGAATCCATGCCCGGCCGGTGGCCGGGCGGGATGGCTCCTTCCGTGCGGTGAACCGGCGTCTCACGGCAGGCACCGGCGCGGCCGGGACGCAGGGAACCTGTCGAGAAGGGAGATATTTCGCCGAGGGGTCGGATATCCCGCGCCTCAGCCGGTGCGTTTGGGCTCCCAGCGCAGGCCGAGTGCCAGGATCCGTTCGAGGAGGCGATCGTAGGCCACGCCGCCCAGCTCCGCGGACTCCGCAAAGTCCTCGCCGTAGGCCAGGTTCGGATTGGGATTGGCCTCGAGGACGTAGGGCTTGCCGGCCCCGTCGAGGCGCAGGTCGATCCGTGCATACCCGCTCAGATCCAGCGCCCGGTAGGCGCGCGTCGCGATGCGGCGGATGATGTCGGCCGCCTGCGGGTCGAGCTGCGCGGCGTCGGTCGTGATGCCGTGGCGCTTCTGGTACTTCGTGCTCCACTTCACCCGCTCGGTCGCGATGCGCCAGCGGTTGTCCGGCATGTGGGCGAACGACATCTCCCACACCGGGTACGTCTCCAGGCGCTCGTTCCCCATCACGCCGACGTAGAGTTCGCGTCCGTCGATGAACTGCTCGACGATCGCCGCCGTCCCCAGGTTGTCGTGCACGAACTGGACACGCCGCGCCAGCTGCTCGGCGTTCTCGACGACCGACGCCTGCGAGATACCGGCCGACGCCTCGAAGAAGAGCGACTTCACGATGAGGGGAAACCGCATCCGCTTCGGCAGGACCGCCCGGCGCCCCAGTCGCACGACGGTGAAGTCCGGGACCGGGATGCGGTGGTAGGCCAGCAGCTTCTTGGAGAGGGCCTTGTCGCGGGCGAGGATCAACCCCCGCGGATTGCACCCCGTGTAGGGCAGTCGCAGGAGTTCCAGGTAGCTCACCACGTTCTGGTCGAACGTCGTCACGTCGGCGAAGGCTTCCATCAGGTTCAGGACGATGGCGGGCGTGAACTCGCTCGCCGCGTGCCTGATGGCCGCGAGATCGTCGTGCACGCCCGTCACCTGGACTTCGTGCCCGCTCTCCCGCAGGGTTTCGATGACGTCGTACTCCATCTTCCACTCGGCTTCGAGCACGTTGATGCCGGTGGTGTCGGCAGGGGGCACCAGATGGTCGTGCACGAGGGCGAGGATGCGCGTCTTCTTCACAGGTAGAGTCGGTGTCCGCCGCTATGGAGATAGTTCATGGCCTGCACGGTCAGGAGCACGGTGAACTCCTGCCGGGCCTGTTCTTCGGGGACGGCCAGCCGGAGCCGCAACTCGCGGCTCCGGATGATCATGTCCTCGATCACGCGTTCGATCGTGTACTGGTAGATGCCCGTCCAGCTCGCCACGACCCGGCGCACCGGCACCTTGATGCGCGAGAGGAACTGCGCCGCCGTCGGCCGGTCTGCGAACTCGGGCGCCGCCGAGAACAGGCGACGCAGGTCGCGATCGTAGAAGTTGGGCCGGTCGAGGCCGTAGTGCCGCCGCTTGTTCTTGTAGTGTTGCCGTAGCGTCTTCCGCAGCGAACGCAGCGGGTCGATCTCCTCGCCGTTCTCGAGCGGTGCCCGGTGCCCGGCGATCGACCGCATCAGGCTGTCCATGTATTCCAGCTTCTTGAGCGCCGGCCAGCCGGCGTAGCGCTGGCGCCACTCGCTGTTCGGCGTGAGCCAGACGGCGAACGTCTCGGCGAAGTCCTCATCCGGATGACTCTGCGCGTACCAGGCATCCAGGTGCAGCACGAAACTCTTGCTGTACGGCTTCGGCGTGTACGAGTCCGGATAGGGCACCGAGGGTGAGCCGAATACCTCGCGGCGCTGCCGACGGCGACGCAGCTTGAAGGCGTTGTCGATGACGTGGCCCGCTTCGTGCCGCAGGATGCGCATGCACCACTCGTGCTCGCCGCCCTCGACCTCGTACATCTGGGAGTTCTCGAGCCTCTCGAGTCTCGGGTGGGCCAGATAGAAGGGGATGGCCATGGTCGTCCCGCCGTCTGGCGTGAACCACTCGTCCGACAGGTAGACGTGCAGCGGCACTTCCAGTCCTCGCGACCGGAGCTCGCTCCGCAGGAGTTCGACCCGCTCGGCCAGCGTGCCTTCGACGGAGAGCGGCAGGTCCGCCAGCCGGAAATCGAGGAGGGTTTCGTCCGCCGATGTGGCCCAGTCCGCAGGGAGCGACGCGCGCACCATGTCCGGTGCATCATACTTGGGGTGGCGCCCTGCGGGAGGGCGGCCCAGCGTAAGGTGTGCAACCGCTCACGGGCGGCGAGGTGGGCGATGAGGGTGCGGCGATGCTGACGACCGAGACGGTGCGGGAGCGAGCGAACGTCGAGGAGCGCTACCGGTGGAACCTGACGGACTTGTATGCGGGCGAGGCCGAGTGGCGTGCGGCCCGGCAGGCCCTGGCGGCCCGCATTCCCCGCGTGCGGGAGTACCAGGGGCGGCTCGGCACGTCGGCGACCGTCCTGACGGAGGCGCTCGACCTGGTCTGGGACCTCCAGAAGGAGGGGGCGCGGCTCTACGTCTACGCCAGCATGCGTGCGGACGAGGACACCCGGGCGTCCGAGCCCCAGGGGATGGAGCAGGAGATGCAGCAGGTGCTCGCGGACCTGGGCGCGGGTGCCGCGTTCATCGAGCCCGAGCTGCTGCGGGTCGGCCGGACCGCCATCGAGGGCTTCCTCGACGCGGAGCCCAGGCTTGCCACGTACCGGTTTCCCCTGGAGGACATGTTCCGGCGGGCCGCACACACGCTGAGCGATGGCGAGGAGCGGCTGCTGGCGGATGCGGCGCCCATGGCGTCGGCCGCCTCCACGGTGCACGGCATCCTGTCGAACGCGGATTTCCCCTATCCCACCATCACGCTGCCGGACGGCCGGGAGGTCCGGGTGGACCAGGCGGGCTACGCGGAACTCCGCACGAGCCACGAACGGGCGGTACGGCAGCAGGCCATGGAGGCGTTCTTCCGGTCGCTCGGGGGCTTCAGTCGCACCTACGGCGCCACGCTCAATGCCAGCCTCCAGCGGGCGTGGTTCTACGCCAGGGCCCGCAAGTACGGCTCGACGCTCGAGGCCTCACTCGATGGCCCGAACATCCCCGTGCCGGTGTACCACCGCCTGGTCGAGGGCGTGAACCGTCACCTGCCGGTGTTTCACCGCTACCTGGCACTCAGACGGCGCATGCTGGGCGTGGACGAGGGGCTGCGCTACTTCGACCTGTACGCGCCCCTGGTCGCCTCCGTCGAGCTGCGCTACACGCCCGACGAGGCGCAGGCGCTCGTGCTGGAGTCGCTCTCGCCGCTCGGCCCCGAGTACGGCGGCGTGCTGCGCAAGGCGTTCTCCGAGCGCTGGATCGACGTGTTCCCCACACAGGGCAAGCGCTCGGGCGCGTATTCGAACGGCGGCGCCTACGACGTGCACCCCTACATCCTGATGAACTACCTGGGGCAGTACAACGACGTCAGCACGCTCACGCACGAACTCGGGCACACGATGCACAGCCACTACTCGAACACGCGGCAGCCCTACGTGCTGTCGCACTATTCGACCTTCGTGGCCGAGGTCGCCTCCACCTTCAACGAGGCGCTCCTCATCGACTACGTGCTCGAGCGCATCACGGACCGGCCGACGCGGATGTCCCTGCTCGGCAGCTTTCTCGAGAACATCAAGGCGACGGTGTTCCGGCAGACCCAGTTCGCGGAGTTCGAGCTCAAGATGCACGAGATGGTGCAGCGGGGCGAGGCGATTACGGGCGATTCCCTCGGGGCCCTGTACCTGGACATCACCCGGCGCTACTACGGGCACGAGGCGGGCCACTGCACGGTGGACGACTACATCGCCCACGAGTGGAGCTACATTCCGCACTTCTACCAGGAGTTCTACGTCTTCCAGTACGCCACGTCCTTCACCGCGTCGGCCGCCCTGGCGGAGCAGGTGCTGGCCGGGACGCCCGGCGCGACCGACCGGTACCTGACCCTGCTGTCGTCGGGGAGCGCAGACTACCCGGTGGAGCTGCTCCGGGCCGCAGGCGTCGACATGACGACCGATGGTCCGCTCGACGCGACCATCCAGAAGATGGTGGCCGTGATGGACGAGATGGAGGCGCTGCTGGCGCAGGCGTGAGGCCGGAGGGCTACAGGATGCCCTTGCCGAGCGCGGAGAGCGCGAGTTCGCAGCCGAGCGCCGCCGTGGCGTTGCGCACGTCGAGCGTCGGGTTCACCTCGACGAGGTCGAGGGCCACGAGACGGCCGGAGTCCGACACCATTTCCATCAGCAGGTGGGCCTCGCGGTACGACAACCCGCCCCGCACCGGCGTGCCCACACCGGGGGCGATGGACGGGTCGCAGGAGTCGAGATCGAACGACACGTGCAGGCCGCCGGTGGTGTCGCCCGCAAGGGCGAGCGCACGCTCCGCCACGCGGGCGATGCCCTCACGGTCGATGTCCTTCATGGTGAACACGTGGACGCCGGACGCGCGGATGCGTTCCTTCTCCCGCTCGTCCAGGTTCCTGATGCCGATCAGCACGGTGTGCCCGGGCGCCACCGAGGGGTTCATGCCGATCGAGGCCAGCTCGGACGGCTCGCTCCCGAGCAGGGCCGAGAGGGGCATGCCGTGCACGTTGCCGCTCGTCGTCGTGGCCGGCGTGTTCATGTCGCCGTGCGCATCGATCCAGAGCAGGCCGAGCGGCCGGCCGGTGGCCCGGCGCACCCAGTCGGCACTGGCCGCGACCGAGCCGGCCGCCAGGCTGTGATCGCCGCCGAGGACGAGGGGCAGCGCCCCGTGGTCGAGCGAGTCGAGGGCGGTCGCGTACAGGTCGCGGCACACGTCGGCAATCTCCGCGACGAACTTCCTGGACGGATCGGCCGGTCGCCGTGTCTCCGGCGTGGGGGCGGCGAGGCTGCCACGGTCGACCACCCCGCGGCCGATGCCCGCCAGCTGTTCCTGGAGTCCGGCGATGCGGAAGGCCGACGGGCCCATGTCCACCCCCCGACGCCCGGCACCCAGGTCGAGGGGCACGCCGATGATGTGCACGGGCTTCACGACGCCCTCACCTGGTCCCCTGCTGGGCGACGTAG
>JABFRY010000171.1 GCA_013140955.1 Acidobacteriota bacterium | reverse complement strand
CGCCGGCTCCGGCTGCTCCCACCGTGCCGCCGCAGCCGGCGAGCGCGTTCGTCGAGCCAGGGGTCCTGCCGCGGTCGTGGCGTCCGGCCGGTCCCCGGTGCATGGAGGTGCCGGCGTGGCAGGTGCACGAGTACAACCCCAACTTCTTCATCCTGCGGCAGTCGGGCTGCACGCACTACGAGAAGCCGTTCCTGTATCTCATCTTCGGGCGGGACCGGGCGCTGCTCGAGGACACGGGCGCGGGAACAATCGACACCGCCCCCTTCGTGATGGAGCTGGTGGCCCAGTGGTCCAGGCGCAACGGGCGCACCACGCCGCTGCCGCTGCTGGTCGTGCACTCGCACTCCCATGGGGACCACGTCGCCGGTGACGCGGGATTCCGCAACCTGCCGAACGTCACGCTCGTGCCCGCCACGGTGCCCGACCTCCAGAAGGCCTTCGGCATCGCGACCTGGCCCACCGACATCGTGTCGATCGATCTGGGCAATCGCATCGTGGATCTGGTGCCCATCCCAGGCCACGACGTGGCCGGCATCGCCCTCTACGACCGCCAGACGGGCATTCTCCTGACCGGCGACAGCTTCTATCCGGGCCGTCTCTACGTCGGGGACCCGGAGTTTCCGACGTTCGTCGCGAGCCACCAGCGCCTCGTGGACTTCACGGCCGACAAGCCGGTCGCGCACATCCTCGGGACCCACATCGAGCAGACGGCGACGCCGTTCGTGGACTACCCCCGCGGGACCGTCTATCAGCCCGACGAGCACGTCCTCGAGCTGACGCGCGGCACCCTGCTGGAGCTCAACGACGCCCTCATCCGACTGGGCGGCCGTCTCGAGCGCGTGGTGCTCCGCGACGTCATCCTGTCGCCGCGCGCGCCCCGACAGTAGGGCATCACCGTGCCCGTGCACCCGCGGCCGGGGAGGCCAGAGGTGTATCCAGCAGAAGGGAGAAGGAGGCTGTCGTGACTGTCATGTTCTGGCCCGTCGTCGTCTTCATGGCGGTGTCGCTGGCCATCGGCATCTACACCTATACGCAGGTGCGCGGCTCCGGCACCCGCTACGCGGTGTGCGGCAAGTCGCTGCCGTTCGTCGTGGTCGGCACCACGCTGATGGCGCAGGCGGTGGACGGCAACTCGACCCTCGGCGCCGTGTCCATCTCCTACACGGGCAGCGTCTGGGGCGGCCTGATGATTTCGCTCGGGCTCGGTGCGAGCCTGTTCATCGTGGGGCGCTGGCTCGCGTCGCCGCTCAACCGGATGAACCTGCTCACCCTGCCGGAGTTCTTCTATCGCCGCTACGGCAAGGCGACGGAGCTGCTGGTGTCGGTGCTCACCATCGTGAGCTTCACCGTGCTCATCGCGGGCAACCTGAGCGCCGTCGGCTGGGTGCTGTCGGTCGTGAGCGGCAGCAGTTACCTGCCGGCCCTGATCGTGGCCACCATCGTCATCGTGACCTACACCATCGCCGGAGGCCTCTACTCCGCGGTCTGGACGGACTTCCTCCAGGTGTATGCCGCGCTCGTCGGCTTCGTTGCCGCGGCCATCTGGCTGCTGTCCACCCGCGGCCTCGATGCCATGGTGGCGGCCGTACCCGCGGCGACGGTGGATCTCAGCTCACTGGTCAGCCGCGAGAGCGGGGCGCTCGTGAACTGGTCGGGCATGCTCGCGCTCGCCTTCGGCAACGCGATGGCGCTTGACTTCATGGAGCGCGTGTTCGCGGCGCGCGATGGCCGGACCGCCCAGCGGGGGTGCTACTACAGCGGGGCGATGACCATGCTGATTGGCGTGTGCGTCGCGGTCGTGGGGCTCGCGGGCGTCGCGTCCGTGCAGGGCGCGGCGGACCCCCGGATGGTGCTGCCGGCCATGGCCGTGGACGTGCTGCCCTACTGGATCGGCGTGCTGGTGTTCGTCGGCGTCCTCGGCGCCTCGATGTCCACGGCCAATGGCGCCATCCTGGTCATTTCGGTCGTGCTCGCGCGGAATGTCGTGCAGCGCTGGCGCGCGGAGACGGTGTCCGACGGCGGCATGCTCAGGCTCTCGCGCCTGATGGCGCTGCCCACCGCGGTGGCCGCTGGCCTCGTCGCCTGGGTGCGCCCGGAGCCCGGCATCCTGTTGATCGTCGCGTTCGACATCGTGGTCGCCGGCTGCGTCGTGCCCCTGTTTGCCGGCGTCTACTGGCCGAAGGCCAATCGCTACGGCGCGGTCGCCTCGATCCTGACCGGGACCAGTGCCCGGCTGATTGCACACTTCATGACGCCGCCCGAATGGGCCGGCCTCGACACCCTGGTGCCGCCGCTGCTGAGCGCGGCCGCGTTCTACGTGACCTGCCAGCTCACGTGGCGGAGCGAGGAGAGCCGCCACTACGTGCTGACCGAGGTCGTGGGGGAGGGAGCCTGATGCTGACGTATAGACGGTATGGACGACTGCCCGGTGCGGCGCTCGGTCTCGGGGCGTGCCTGCTGCTCACCCCGGTGGGTGCGCAGCAGCCACAGGCGCAGGCACAGGCACAGCGAGCCGCGCCGGCACCCGCAGCAGCCGCGCAAGCCGCGCCGCAGCGGCCACCGAGGCCCGGCATCACCACGCCGGGCGTCAAGCGGGAGATCGGCGCCATCACGCCTGTCGGCGTGTTCCCGGTCCCCGGCAATCCCGACTGGCAGGCTGTCACGCCCGAGGCCGTCTGGGTCACGAGCGGCCGCCGGAGCCTGGTGGGCCGGCTCGACCCGAAGACGAACACCGTGGCGGCCCTCATCGACACGGCGCAGCGACCCTGTTCGGGCCTCGTGGCGGCCTTCGGCACGCTGTGGGTCCCCATCTGCGGGGACCCCGAGAAACCGGAGACCAAGGCGCTGCAGCGCATCGACCTGGCGACCAACGCCATCGTCGCCACCCTGCCGGTGGGGCCCGCGTTGAGCGAGGGCGGCATCACGGCCAACGCCGACAGCGTCTGGATGCTCAGTGACATGCGGGGCACGCTGTCGCGCATCGACCCGTCCACCAACCGCGTGGTCGCCGACATCCAGGTGCCGTCCGGCTCGTCGGTCGTCGTGCTCGGCGAAGACCAGGCCATCTGGGTGGTGTCCACCGAGCACAGCGTGCTGGTCCGCGTGGACCCGGCCACCAACCTGATCACCGATCGCGTGCCCGTGGGGCCCAATCCGCGCTTCACCACCGTGGGCGGCGGGTCCATCTGGACCCTGAATCAGGGTGACGGCACGGTCTCGCGCGTGGACATCGCAACCCGCAAGCTCGTCGCGACCATCGAGGTCGGGGTCCCGGGCGGCGGTGGCGAGATCGCGTACGGCGAGGGTGCCGTATGGGTCACGGTCTTCGAGATCCCGCTGACGCAGATCGATCCGGACACCAACCGCGTCGTCAAGCAGTGGGTCGGGCTCGGAGGCGATGCCGTGCGGGTCGGACACGGCTCGGTCTGGCTCTCGAACATCCGTCAGGAGAACGTGTGGCGGATCGACCCCAAGCAGCTCTGACCCGCGAGCGGGCGCATCCCCGCCACGGGCATTGGATGCCCGGGGGCCGGTACGGAACAATAGGCACGTGATGGGAGCACCACTGTTCGAGGACGTGATCCGCGAAGGCGCCACCTGGTCGCACGTGCTGAAGCGGGGGACCGCCCTGCGCCTCGTGGACACGCACGGAGGCGCCAACGTCGGCGCGCTGTTCTACAACTGGGAGAACCCGACCGAGCGGTACAACATGCCGGACACGCTCAAGGCACAGCATACGGCGCGGCTGACGAAGGGGGACGTGCTCTATTCCGACATGGGCCGGGTGCTGTGCTCGATCATCGACGACTCGGTGGGCTGGCACGACCCGCTCGGGGGCTGCTCGAACGGCGACCTGGTGACCCGCAAGTACGGCCCGTCCCGTTACCAGGAGCACCGCAACGCCCGCCACGCGAACGCGTGGGACGGCTTCGTGATCGAGCTCGAGAAGTACGGGCTGGGTGCCAGGGACATGGTAGCGCCGCTGAATTTCTTCAGCCGCGTCAGCGTGGACCCCGACGGTACCATGCGCTTCGAGGCCGGCCAGTCGCCCGCCGGGTCGTTCGTGGACCTGCGCGCCGAGATGGACGTCCTCGTCGTGCTCAATACCTGCCAGCACCCGCTCGACCCGTCGCCGGTATATGCGCCGCGGCCGGTGTCCCTGTCCGTCCGCCGGGTGCCCCCGCCAGCCGCTGACGACATCTGCCGGATCTCGCGACCGGAAAACCAGCGGGGATTCACGCTGACGGAACGGTACTTCCTCTAGTGACGGCGACCATGCTGACCGAGAGCCCCAGGAACCCGGCCGAGGCCTGTGCCGACACGGTCGTGGCGGCCGGAGACCCATGGATTCATGAGATCCGGAAGGGCCAGTACCTCCGCATCCTCGACCTCGAGGGCAACCAGGCGGCGGACACGCTCTTCTACAACGCCCACGACTACGAGGACCGGTACTCGGCGCAGGACACCATCCGCGCGCAGGGCAACATCTACCTCACCACCGGCACCCGCCTGATGTCGTCGAAGGGCCACGTGCTCCTCACCATCGTCGCCGACACCTGCGGGCGCCACGACACGCTCGGCGGCGCCTGCGCGACCGAGAGCAACATGGTCCGGTACGCCCTCGAGAAGCGGCACATGCACGCCTGCCGCCAGAGCTTCCTGAAGGCGGCCATCGAATGGGGGCGTGGACTCGAGAAGCGCGACATCACGCACAACATCAACTTCTTCATGAACGTGCCGGTGACCCCGGAGGGGCGCCTGACGTTCGAGGACGGCGTGTCGGCGCCCGGCAAGTACGTGGAACTCCGGGCGGAGATGGACGTGCTGGCGCTCGTCAGCAACTGCCCGCAGCTCAACAACCCCTGCAACGCGTACGACCCCACTCCCATCCGCGTGCTGATCTGGGACCCGGTGGACTGATGTTCCGCCGTGTGCTCGTCGCGAACCGCGGCGCGATCGCGTGCCGCATCATCCGCACCCTGCGCCGCCTGGGCATCTCGCCGGTCGCGGTGTACTCGGATGCGGACCGGCACGCGTCACACGTGGCGCAGGCCGACCAGGCGGTCCGCCTGGGGCCCGCGTTGGCCGCCGAGAGTTACCTGCGGCAGTCCGAGATCCTCGATGCGGCACTGCTGACCGGCGCCGAGGCCATCCATCCGGGCTACGGCTTTCTCAGCGAGAACGCCTCCTTCGTGGACGCCTGTGATCGTGCCGGCCTGGCGTTTCTCGGACCGACCGCCGCGCAGATGCGCGAGCTGGGCCTGAAGCACACGGCCAGGGAGATTGCCCTGCGCGAAGGGGTGCCGCTGCTGCCAGGCACCGGCCTCCTCGCCGACGAGGACGAAGCGCTCGCCGAGGCGGCGCGCTGCGGGTATCCGGTCATCCTGAAGAGCACCGCGGGTGGCGGCGGCATCGGCATGCGCGTCTGCTGCACCCCTGCCGAGCTCCAGGAGCACTTCACGGCGGTTGCCAGGCTCGGCCTTGCCAACTTCGGTCAGGCCGGCGTGTATCTCGAGCGCTACGTGGAGCACGCCCGGCACATCGAGGTGCAGGTGTTCGGGGACGGCCGGGGCGGCGTGGTGGCGCTCGGCGAGCGTGACTGTTCGGCCCAGCGCCGGAACCAGAAGGTGATCGAGGAGACGCCGGCGCCGGGCCTCTCCGACGCGGTGCGGCAGCAGCTGCTCGCCACGGCCGTGCGACTGGCGGCCGCCGTGTCGTACCGGTCGGCCGGTACCGTGGAATACCTGTACGACGCCGACCGGGAGGAATTCTTCTTCCTCGAGGTCAACACGCGCCTCCAGGTGGAGCACGGCGTGACCGAGGAGGTCACCGGCGTCGATCTCGTGGAGTGGATGGTGCGCCTCGGGTGCGGCGAACTGCCGGCCATCGAGACGCTTCGTCCCGAGCCGTCCGGCGCGTCGATCCAGGTGCGGGTGTACGCCGAGGATCCCGCGCACGCCTTCAGGCCGAGCACGGGCGTGCTCACCGACGTCCGGCTTCCCGAGGGCGTGCGCTGCGACACCTGGATCGAGCGCGGCGTGGAGGTCACGCCCTTCTACGACCCGATGCTGGCGAAGATCATCGTCCGCGCGCCCACGCGCGCCGAGGCCGTGATGCGCCTGCAGGAGGCGCTCGGGCAGACGAGTCTGTCCGGGCTCGAGACCAATCTCGACTACCTGCGCACGGTGGTGGCCACGCCCACGTTCGCGACAGGCGGCTTCCCGACCAGCTTCCTCTCGCAGGTGGTCTATCGCCCGCGCGCCTTCGAGGTCGTGGACGGCGGCATGCAGACCACGGTGCAGGACCACCCGGGCCGCACCGGGTTCTGGCACGTGGGCGTTCCGCCATCCGGCCCGATGGACTCGCTGGGGTTTCGCCTCGCGAACCGGCTGGTCGGCAACGGGCCGTCGGCCGCGGGGCTCGAATGCACCCTCGTCGGTCCCACGGTGACGTTCCACGCCGCGACCACGATCGCGCTGACGGGTGCCGACATGGCCGCCACGCTCGACGGCGTGCCGGTGCCGCGCTGGACGCCCGTGCCGGTGCTGGCGGGTGCGACGCTGCGGCTCGGGGCGGCCGCCGGACCGGGCGCCCGCGCGTAC
>JABFRY010000244.1 GCA_013140955.1 Acidobacteriota bacterium | reverse complement strand
GGTCGGGACGGCGCGGGCGACATCGCGGGCCAGGTCGGCATCGAGGCCCGCGGCCGCCAGACGCGCCGCGATCTCGTCGGCCGCACGGACAGCGACGGGGCGCTGTCGCGCGTGTCGGTCTTCCGACGCCGGCAGGCGCTCGGCCGCCGCCGTCAGCTCCACCAGGCGCAGGCCCAGCAGGCCCTGGAGTCCGCCGGCGCTCACCTCGCGCGTGGACAGGACGATGGCGTCCGGGCCCAGTTCCTCGCGGGCGGCGCGGAGCGCCTCCTTGACCGTTTTCCGTTGATATCGCTTGAGATGCATGTCAGTCCAGCGTCGCGACCGGCACGACCCTTACGTGCGCGGGAACCTCCGCATGCGAGAGCACGCCGAGGTGCGGGAGCACCCGCGCGAACAGGCGCCACATGTGCGGCCGCAGTGCCGGCGAACACAAGAGCACGGGCTGTGCCATCGCCTGCTCCACGGCGCGGCCGATGCGTCCGGCGATGGTCTGGGCCTGCTGCGGGTCGAGCGCGAGCATCGTGCCCTGGTCGGTCTTGACGAGCGAGGCCATCAGGCGCTCCTCGAGCGAGGGGGTGACCCCGATGACCGACAGCTCGCCCTTGTCGTTCTGATACGGCTTGCAGATGGCCCGGCCGATGGCGCTCCGCACCGCCTCGGTGATGGCATCGAAGTCCTTGGTGACCGCGGCCGCGTCGGCCAGCGCCTCGAGGATGGTCACCAGGTCGCGCACCGGCACGCGCTCGCGCAGCAGCTGCCGCAGCACCCGCTGCACGTCGCCGACCGACACGAGCTTCGGCACCAGCTCCTCCACCAGCTTCGGGGAGGTCTGCGCCACCGTGTCGAGCATCTCCTTCACCTGCTGGCGGCTGAGGAGCTCGGGGAGGAAGTTGCGAATCGTCTCCGACAGGTGTGTCGAGAGCGCGGTGGTCGGGTCCACGACGGTGAAGCCGGCGGCACCCGCCACGTCGCGCTGTTCCTGCGGGACCCACGTGGCCGGCAGGCCGAAAGCGGGTTCCTTGGTCTGCACGCCGTCGAGGGCGCCGGTGGCCGTGCCCGGGTTGATCGCGAGCAGCCGGTCCGGGAACAGGTCGCCCCGCGCCACCTCGACGCCCTTGATCAGAATGCTGTAGGTCCGCGGGCCCAGCTGCAGGTTGTCGGCGATGCGGACGGGCGCCACGATGAGACCGGTTTCGGTGGCGATCTGCCGGCGGATGGCGCGGACACGGCTGAGGAGCGTGCCGCCCTGCTTCTCGTCGACCAGCGACACCAGGGCGTAGCCCACCTCCACACTGAGCGGGTCGACGCCGGTGACCGGCTCCGGCAGCTCGGGCTGGGGCGCGGCATCGGACGCCTCGACCGGCGCCTCCGGACGCGTGCGCACCGCGTAGGCGGCGCCGGCCAGGATGGCGGCCACGGTGAGGAACGAGACCTTCGGCAGACCGGGAATCAGCGCCAGCGAGGTCAGGACCGCGGCGCCGATGGCCAGCGGACGCGGCCGCGCGAAGAGCTGTGTGGCCACTTCCTCGCCCAGGTTCGCGTCGGACGCCGCCCGCGTGGTGATGAGGCCGCCGGCCATCGAGACGAGCAGCGCCGGGATGGCCGTGACCAGGCCCTCACCCACCGTCAGGATGGTGTAGGTGCGGGCGGCGGTGGCCAGGTCGAGCCCGTGCTGCAGCACGCCGATGATGAGCCCGGCCACGATGTTCACGCCCGTGATCAGGATGGCGGCCAGCGCATCGCGCTGAGTGAAGCGGATGGCACCATCCATCGAGCCGTAGAAGTCGGCCTCGCGGCGGATCCGCTCCCGGCGGGTCCTGGCCTCGTGCTCGTCGATGATGCCCGCGTTCAGGTCGGCGTCCACCGCCATCTGCCGGCCGGGCATCGCGTCGAGGGTGAACCGGGCGGTGACTTCCGAGATGCGCACCGCGCCGTGGTTGATGACGATGAACTGGATGGCGATCAGGACCAGGAAGATCACGACGCCGACGACGAAGTTTCCCCCGACGACGAACTGCCCGAAGGCCATGATCACCGCCCCGGCCGCCGACTCCCCGTCCTGGCCCTCCATCAGCACGAGCCGGGTGGAGGCCACGTTCAACGACAGACGCAGCAGGGTGAGCAGCAGGAGCAGCGACGGGAAGACCGAGAACTCCGACGGGCTCTTGACGTAGATGGCGGTGAGCAGCAGCACCATCGCGAGGCCGATGTCCACCGAGAGCAGCAGGTCGAGGATGATCGCCGGCAGCGGCACGATCATGAGCACCACCACTGCCATCACGGCGGCGGGGGCGAGCAGGTGGCTGGCCGGTGTGCGGGCGGTGGTCATGTCGCGTGTCCTGGTCGCGCTCAGAGGGTGATCTGCCGGAGGCGCACGAGCTGTGCGAGCACTTCGGCGACGGCGCCGAACAGGTCGGCGGGAATGGCCTCGCCGATCTCGGCGGACCGGTACAGGGTCTGGGCGAGCGGCTTGTTCTCGACCAGGGGCACGCCGTGCTCGCGCGCGGCCTCGCGGATTCGCGCCGCCAGGTGGTCCTGCCCCTTGGCGAGCACGATCGGCGCGGCCATCTCGCCGCGCCGGTACTCGAGCGCGATGGCGTAGTGGGTCGGGTTCGTGATGACGACGGTGGCGCGGGCGACGTCCTGAATCATCCGGCGGCGCGAGAACTCGCGCTGGATGCGGCGGATCTTGCCTTTCACCTCCGCATTGCCTTCGTTCTGCTTCCCTTCGTCGCGGATCTCCTGCTTGGTCATGCGCAGCGACGATCGCAACCGGTAGATCTGCAGGCCGTAGTCGGCGAGCGCCAGGGCCCCGAGCGCCAGCCCCACCCGCCAGAGCAGCGACTGGCCGTAGTCCCAACCCAGGCTGGCGGCGCCGAACGGGCTCAGCCAGGCCATCCGGACGCCGCTCTCGAAGAGGTCCTCGATGAGCCGCCACGACACGTAAGCGATGACGGCCGCCGCGACAAGCGTCTTGAGGGTGTCGACGCCGGAGTTGATGAGCGCGAAGCGCTTCACGTTCTCGGCGGGGTTGAGCCGGTTCCACCGGAACTGGAGCGGTTCGACCGAGAAGTTCCAGCCGCCCTGGAGTCCATGCACGCCGACGCCCACCACCATCGTGGCGAGCGCGACCGGGGCGACGAGCGAAATCATGGTTGCGAGGCTGGTGACGACGATGCCCTGGAGGTCGCCTCCCGTGACCGTGCGCATCGGGGCATCGCCCACGTGGGCGAGCGCGGACGCCAGATCGGCCGCCAGGCCGTTGACGAGTCGCCCGCCCGACTGTGCGAGCGCGATCGTGGCCGCGATGGTCGCCGCCGCGACCGCCAGGTCCTTGCTGCGGGCCACCTGCCCCTTCTTGCGGGCGTCCTGCAGCTTTTTGGGAGTGGGTTTCTCCGTGCGATCGCCGGCCATCGTCTACCTGAAGGCCAGTGCCAGGCGACCGGACATCTCGATGGCCGCCTCGACGAGGGAGTTGATGACGCCCGGCACCGTCGGCACCAGGACCGCCACGAGCGCCAGACCCACCACGAGGCGGATCGGGTACCCGATGACCATGAAGTTGAGCGAGGGCGTCGAGCGCGAGATGAGGCCGACGGCGACCTCCACGATGAGCAGGGCCACGATGATGGGCGCCGACAGGCGCACCGCCACGACGAACACCATGCCGAGGATCTCGCGGACCGAGGCCACGATCGAGGCGTTCAGGCCTCCACCGCCGAGCGGGATGCTCTGGTAGGAGGCGGCCAGGGCACGCAGCACGGCGTGGTGGCCGTTGATGGCCAGGAAGCCGAGCGTCGCCAGCAGGCCGTAGAAGGTGGCGAGCACCACGTTGCGTACGCCGCTCTGCGGGTCGATGGTGGCCCCGTAGGAGAAGCCGATGGAGTAGCCCGTCAGGTTGCCGGCGAACTCCGCACCGGCCATCAGGGCGCGCACGGCGAACGCCAGCGACAGGCCCACGGCGGCCTCGCGGGCCACGACCACGACCAGCGTGACGCCGTCGATCGCCGCCGGCATCTGGACGGCCGGCAGCAGGCCGATCGCGATGAGCACCGTCAGGCCGATCTTGGCCTGCGTGGGCAGGAACGTGCCGCCGAGTCCGGGGGCCACCGCGAGGAGCATGCCGGGCCGCACGAGCAGCAGGCCGAGCCGCGCGGCAATCGAGAAGTCCATCAGCGGATGAGCTCCGGCAGCCGCCGGATCAGGTCTGCCGAGAACGTCGTGAGCACCCGCAGCGCCCAGGGGAAGGTGACGGCGAACACGGCGAAGATGGCCGCGGCCCGCGGGATGAACGACAGGACGTTGTCCTGGATGGAGGTGACCGTCTGGAAGATGCTGACGAGCACCCCCGCGAACAGGCCCGCCAGGAGCATGGGCAGGCTCACGGCGATGGCCGTTTCGATGGCCTGGCGCACGATGCCGACGACGAGGGCTTCAGGCATGGCGTCAGGCGGCGAAGCTGCGCACGATGGATCCGACGAGCAGGTTCCAGCCGTCGATCATCACGAACAGCAGCACCTTGAACGGCAGCGAGATCATGGCGGGCGGCAGCTGCAGCATGCCCATCGACAGCAGCGTCGTCGAGACGACCAGGTCGATGAGCAGGAACGGCACGAAGAGGAAGAACCCCATCTGGAAGCCGGTCTTGAGCTCCGAGATGACGTAGGCGGGAATGACCACCCGCATCGGCAGGTCGTCCCGAAGCCGCGGGGTGTCGACGCGTCCAAGTTCCACGAAGAGCGCCAGGTCGGCGTCGCGGGTCTGCCGGAGCATGAAGCGCCGCAGTGGCGGCGCCCCGAGCGTGAGCGCCTCGCTCACGGTGACCGTACCCGCCATCGCGGGCTCCACGGCGACCGCGTTGATCTCGGTGGCGACGGGCGCCATGATGAACATCGTCAGGAACAAGGCCAGCCCGATGAGGATCTGGTTCGACGGCATTTCCTGCGTGCCCAGCGCCTGGCGCAGGAAGTGGAAGACGATCGTGATCCGCGTGAACGAGGTCATCGTCACGAGGATCGCCGGCAGGAACGAGATCAGCGTGAGGATGAGGACGATCTGCAGCGGCGCGGAGAGCGCGCCGATGCCGTCCACCTGGATGTCGAGCGTGCCGGGGTTCATACGCGCGCGCTCACTTCCCGCTCGAACGTCGGTGCCGCCCCGAGTTCGGCCACGAGCGACACGTGCGACTGCGTCATGCCGAGCAGCAGGCGCCGCCCCTCGACCGACACGATCACGAGCGAACGCCGCTCACCCATCGGCACGGCGGTCTCGATCGCAATCGGGCCTCGCCCGCCCGGCCGTCCGAACGTGCCGCGTCGCAGCAGCCACGCGAGGGCGGCGACCAGCCCCAGCACGATGACCACGGCCAGCAGACTCTGCAGGCCGATGCCGGTCATTCGGCCACCTCGTTGACCGGCGGCGCGACGATCTCGGTCACGCGCACGGCGGTGCTGTCGTCGATGATCACGACCTCGCCCAGGGCGAGTTCCACGCCGTTGACGACCACGTGCATGTCGTCGCCGGCGGGTTCGTTCAGCCGGATCACGGTGTTGCGCTTCAGGCGAAGCGTCTCGCGCACCGACATCGTCGCGGTCCCCAGCAGGACGTCCACGTGGCAGACGACCTCCGACAGGGGCTCCAGATCGAGCCCGCCGACGGCCGTCTCCACGGGCTCAGAACTGGACAACGAACTCGGAGAAGAGGACATCGGACACCTTCGTCCCGTGCGCCGCGTGCGCGGCGAGTTCGGAGATGGCCTCCTTGAGTTCCGCCTTGCCCTCGGGCGTCACGAGGTGATCCGCCGTCTGCAGGGTCAGGTGCTCGAGGACGGCGGACCGGATCCGGGTCTTGACGACGGCGTCCTCGCTCATGTGGAGGGCCGCCTCTTCTCCAGGAATGACCAGGGAGACGGACAGGCGCAGGAACCGCTTTCCACCCGGGTCCGCCAGGTTGACGATGAACGGGTCGAGCGGGACGACCCCGGACGGGCCCTCCTCCTCGGCCTCGGCGTGTTCCTCGCCCGCCTCCTCGCCCTCGGCCGCCTCGGCCTCCGGCGCGGCACGCATCACGAGCATGTAGTAGGCACCGCCGCCGCCGCCGAGCAGGAGCACGGCAGCCGCGATGATGATCAGGGTCTTGTTCGACTTCTTCGGGGCGGCCGCCGCAGCGGCTGGAGCTTCTGTTGACATAGGTGTATGGGCAGCGAAGGCTGCTGCCATACCAGGGGAGCAAGCGGGGTGCCCGCCCCGACGCGCGATTTCAGGCCGATTTCAGGGATGTGCGCGCTCCGACAGGTGTCGGTGCCCCGACAGGGGCCGGGAGCCCGACAGGCGGACGGCGGATCGACCGTGGCGTCAGACCACGACGTCGAAGCGCGGCGCGTCGGGATCGGGGGTGGTGGCCCAGGAGCGGCGCGGCGGCCGTGGTGCGTCGTGGCGCTCGCGGGGACGCTCCTCGTCGCTGATGACGAGGTCGCCCAGTTCCAGGCCCTGCTCGGCCAGGCCTGCCCGCAGCGAGGCTTCGTGCTCCCGCAGCCACGCCTTCACGTCCGCCGAGTCGGACAGCACGCTGGCCGTGACCACGCCGCGCTCGACCCGCACCGAAATCGTGACGTCACCGAAGTGATCGGGCCGCAGGCGGATGGTGGCCTCGGCGACGCC
>JABFRY010000404.1 GCA_013140955.1 Acidobacteriota bacterium | reverse complement strand
GTGGACAGCACCGACGTCCTCGACGCGGAGTTCGCGCTGCTGCAGGCCGAACTCGACCTGACGCGCGCGCAGGCCGGCGTGCGGCTCGCGGAGGCCGGTCTCGCGCGGGTCCTCGGACGATGAACGCCATCGAGGTCCGCCAGCTCACCCGGCGCTTCGGCGACTTCACCGCCGTCGACGACCTCAGCTTCTCTGTCGGCCGCGGCGAGATCTTCGGCTTCCTGGGCAGCAACGGTGCCGGCAAGTCCACCACCATCCGCATGCTCTGCGGCCTGCTGCGGCCGTCGAGCGGCACGGCGGTGGTGGGAGGCGTGGACGTGGGGGCCGACCCGGAGGGCGTGAAGCGGCGCATCGGGTACATGTCGCAGCGCTTCTCGCTCTACGAGGCGCTGACGGTCGATCAGAACATCACCTTCTTTGGCGGCGTCTACGGGCTCGGCCGCGAGCGCCTGGAGGCACGTCGCGCCTTCGTACTCGAGATGGCCGGGCTGCGCGGCCGCGAGAAGACGCTCACGCGGACGCTCTCAGCTGGATGGCGTCAGCGGCTCGCGCTCGGGTGCGCCATCCTGCACGAGCCGCCCATCGTCTTCCTCGACGAGCCGACGGGCGGCGTGGACCCGCTCTCGCGCCGCCGCTTCTGGCTCCTCATCGACCAGCTGGCCGACGAAGGCATCACGATTCTCGTCACCACCCACTACCTCGACGAGGCGGAGCACTGTCACCGCATCGCCGTCATCGATGCCGGACGACTCGCCGCGATGGGCACGGTCGCCGAGCTGAAGCAGCTGCTCGCGGGTCGCCCGATCGTGGAGGTGAGGGCCGGCGAGCCCGTGGCCGCCATGCGGGCGCTCGAGGCGATGCCCGAGGTGGAGAAGACGAGCATGTTCGGCACGACCGTGCACGCGGTCCTGCGGGCAGCTGGTGCAGCACCTGGCCACCTGGTTGGCCGCCTGCAGGAGGCCGGTGTCGCGGTGTCGTCGTGCGAGGTGGTCGAGCCCTCACTCGAGGACGTGTTCCTCGACCTCGTGGAACGGAGCGCCTCATGAGCCTCGCGCGGAGCGCCGTGGCCGTCGGGGTGAAGGAGATGCGCCAGATCGGCCGGGACCGGCGCACGCTCCTCATCCTGCTGTTCGTCCCCGCGTTCTTCCTGCTCGTCTACGGGTATGCGCTCAACTTCGACATCCGCAACGTCCGGCTGGCCGTCCTCGACCAGGACCGCTCCAGCGCGAGTCGTGAACTCGTGGCGGCCTTCGTCAATTCGGGCTACTTCCAGCTCGTCGGCAACCTCACGGCATCCGGCGAGGTGAACGACGTTATCGACCACGACGAGGCCAGGGCCGTGCTCGTGGTGCCGGCGGGGTTCGGGGACGACGCCGCAACCGGCCGCCCGACGCGGGTGCAGCTCATCATCAACGGCGACAACGCGAATACGGCGACCACGGTCATGGCGTACGGCCAGTCCCTCGTCGCCGCGCAGTCGGCCCGGTACGAGATGCAGGCACGCCTGCGCCGGGTGTCCGGACAGCCCACGGGCGTCGGCGAGGTGGCAACCTCAGGGGCGGGACGGGCCCGGCCACCGTCGCTCACGGTGGAGCCGCGCGTCTGGTACAACCCCGAGTTGCGCAGCACGCTGTTCCTGGTGCCGGGCCTCATCGCCTACATCGCGATGCTCACCTCGGTGGTGTCCACGGCGCTGTCCATCGTGCGCGAGAAGGAAGCCGGCACGATGGAGCAGATCCGCATGTCGCCGGTCGGGCCCGTGGCCTACGTGGTGGGCAAGACCCTGCCGTACTTCGCCATCGGCCTGGTCTCGGCCCTCGGGATCGTCTGGCTCTCGATGCTGCTGTTCGACCTGCCGATGCGGGGTTCCTGGACCCTGCTCGTGGCCTCCATCGCGCTCTTCCTCGTGGGAGCGCTCGGGATCGGCCTGCTGATCTCGACCGTGGCCGAGACCCAGCAGGTCGCCTTCCAGATTGCGCTCCTCTCGTCCTACCTTCCCACGCTGATGCTGTCCGGCTTCATCTTCCCGATTGCCAGCATGCCGGTGGCCTTGCAGCAGGTGACCTACCTCGTGCCGGCCCGCTACTTCCTCGTCGCCCTGCGGGCCATCGTGCTCAAGGGCGTCGGTCTCACGGCCTTCTGGCCCCAGCTGGTGGCGCTGGCGGTGTTCGCCGCGGCGCTGCTGGGCCTGGCGTCGCTCCGTCTGAGGCGTCAGTGGGCGTGAGCATGGTGGGCGGCGGCTCGCTCAGGCGGATCTGGCACCTGGTGTGGAAGGAGTTCCTGGAACTCCGCCAGGATCCCAGGCTGTTCGGCATCGTCATCATGGCGCCGATCGTCCAGCTGACGCTGCTCGGCTATGCCGCGACGACCGACGTGAAGGACGTGCCGATGGTGGTCGTGGACCACGACCGCACGAGCGAGAGCCGCGCACTCGTCCGGCGCTTCGACGCGTCGGACAACTTCGTGGTGCTGGAGGGCCTGTCGTCGGTGTCGGAGGTGGACGCGTATCTCGACACCGGCACGGCCTGGATGGCCCTGACGATTCCGCCAGGATACGGGGAACGGGTGCGCGAGGGGGCCCCGGCGCGTGTGCAGGTGATTGCCGACGGTACCGACGCCAACTCCACCAACGTTGCCCTCGGATACGCCGGAAGCCTCGTGACGGGCTACGCGCGCGAGCTGGCGGGGGAGGGCGGGGAACCCTGGACGCCGGCCGTGTCCGCCGACGTACGCGTGTGGTTCAACCCGGGACTGGTGAGCCGCGATTTCATGATTCCGGGCATCCTCGCCCTGCTCCTGCTGGTCGTCACCACGAACCTGTCGTCGATGGCCATCGTGCGCGAGAAGGAGCTGGGGACGCTCGAGCAGCTCAACGTCACGCCCATTGCCGGATGGGAGCTGATGGTCGGCAAGCTCCTGCCCTATGCCGTGGTGGGCATGGCCGACGTGCTGCTCGTGCTCGCCGTTGCGCTCGGATGGTTCGAGGTGCCCCTGCGGGGCAGCATCGTCCTGCTGCTGGTGCTGTGCCTGGTGTTCCTGCTCTCCACGCTCGGCCTGGGCCTCTTCGTCTCGACCATCTCGAACACGCAGCAGCAGGCGATGTTCACGTCGTCGTTCTTCTTCCTGATCCCGATGGTGTTCCTCTCGGGCTTCGTGTTTCCCATCGAGAACATGCCGGCGGCCGTCCAGCCGTTCACGCTCTTCATCCCGCTGCGCTACTTCCTGGTGATCCTCAGGGGCATCTTCCTGAAGGGCGTCGGGCTCGAGGTGCTGTGGCCGCAGGTAGTAGCGCTGCTGGTGTGGGGCGTGGGCATCCTCGGCCTGGCGACGCTGCGGTCCAGCAAGATCTCGTCCTGACCGAGGCGGGCGCGCGCTCACGCGACGTGCGCTTCGGTGCAGCACTCCGTCCCGGTCCGACTTGCGCACGACGTGACAGCGCAGCCTGGAAAACGATGCGCAAGGGGAGTGACGGAATTCCCTGGCGCATCGCTTCGCCACGTCGTCGCGCCGGAGGACCGGGACGGAGTGCTGCACCGAAGCGCAAATGGCTCTAGGGCCTGATGGCGGCCGCGGCGCGCTCGCCTTCCGCCACGTTCACCCGGCTCAGCACGGCGGCGCCGGCCACGAAGAACAGGATCACCGACAGTACCGCCGCACGGCTCGAGCCGAACGCCGTCACCGAGGCGGCGAAGAGCGCCGGGCCCATGATGCCGGCAAACTTCTCGAAGACGGAGAAGAAGCCGAAGTACTCCGACGACTTGTGCCGGGGAATCATCCGGGCGAACATCGAGCGGCTGAGCGCCTGGCTGCCGCCCTGCACGGTGCCGACCAGGAAGGCGAGCACGAAGAAGTGCCACGCCTCGGTCATGAAGTAGCCGAGCAGGCTGATGCCGGTGTACACGGCGAGCGACAGGAACACGGCGGTCTTCGCCCCGATGCGTCCGGCCAGGGCGCCGAACAGGAACGAGCAGGGCACGCCCACGAACTGGACGACGACGAAGGCAGCGATCTGCGCGTTGCGGTCGATGCCGATCTCCGCCCCATAGATGGCCGCCATCCGGATGATGGTCTGGATGCCGTCGTTGTAGAGGAGGAACGCCACGAGCATCAGAAAGGCCTGCCGGAGCCCCCGCAGTTCGCGGAAGGTTTCTCCCAGCCGCACGAACGCGACGCGGACGGGGTGCTCGGTGCCCGTCTCGTCGTGCTCCAGCACACGGGCGGGCTCACGAACCCAGCGGAAGAGCGGCAGCGAGAACACCAGCCACCACACCGCCACGCTCACGAACGACAGGCGGATGGCGGCCAGGGTGTCGGCGAGCCCGAACGTGGCGGGGCTGAGGATCCAGGCGAGGTTGATCACCAGCAACACGCCCCCGCCGAGATACCCGATGGCGTACGCCGCCGTGGACACGCGGTCCATCTCCGCCGGGGCCGCGATGTGGGGAAGGAGCGAGTCGTAGAAGATGAAGCTCGTGGCGATCGCCACGTTCCCGGCCACGAAGAGCGCCGCAGCCCACAGCCACTCGCCGCGCCCGATGCCGGCCATCAACAAGGTGGCCGCGATGCCGACGAGCATCGACCCGCCGAGCAGACGCTTCTTGCTGCCCCGGTAGTCGGCGAGCGCGCCGAGGAAGGGGCCCGTGATCGCGACGATGGTGACCGCCAGGGTCGTGGCCCACGCGAAGCGCGCCGTGGCCACCGCCGGCGGCAGTCCTGCGGCCGCCACCTCCGCGAAGAAGCCGGGAAAGACGGCGGTGATGACCGTGGTCTGGAACGCGGAGTTGGCCCAGTCGTACATCGCCCAGGCGCGAAGCTCCCGGCGGTCGAGCCCGAGCCGCTGTCCGAGCCTGCGTCCGATGGACTGGAGCATGCCGCTTCAGAAGGTGCGGCGCGCGACCCATTCGCGCAGCAGGGCGTCCACGACGACGTAGGTCTGCCCCTCCTTGAGGAGCACGTCCTGCCGGACCAGCGCCGACAGCGCCGCCTGGACACTCGATGGCCCGCCCAGCCGGTAGCGGCTGCGCGTGGAGGCCGCGAGGATCTCACGCCCGTTTCGCAGGACGACGGCCCGGAACACCGCACGCTGTGCGAGCGTGAGCCGCTGCCAGACCGCCTCGAAGAAGGTGTCCTGTTCGCCCAGGATGCGCGCCAGCGTCTGGTGCAGGTCGTCGAGATTCGCGCGCCGGGCGCCCGAGGCCCGCACGTCGTCCCACGTCTCGTGCGCCAGGCGCTGCACGTCGTAGGGCAGGTTGCCCGCCAGTTCCACGATGGCGGCCCCAAGGCCGGCCTCCGGTCGCACGCCGCTGCGGGCGAAACGGTCCTCGATGAAGCCGGCGAACAGGTCCGGGGGGATCCGGTCGAGGCGCATCACCGGTCCCGCCTTGTAGAAGGGGCGCTTGGGGCCGATCATCTTCTCCATCAGGCTCGGCTCCGAGCCTGCGAACACGTACCCCACCTGGCGCTGGACCTGGGCGGCGGCGCGCAGCGCGTGCTCGACGCTGCCCCCGTTGAATCCCTCGATTGCCTGGAACTCGTCGAGCGCGACGACGACCGGACGCTTGCGCTGCTCGGCGAGCTGGCCCGGCAGGGCGAACACCTCGGTCGCCAGGCGGCCGACCTCACGTGCCGACGCGATGTCGGGAAACGTCACCGAGAAGCGGCCCCGCGCGCCATCGCCCGGTTCCTGTCGCACGAGCGGGTCGGCCGACGGCAGCGCCTCGCGCAGCCACTGCCGCGCCCGGTCCCACCGGGTCTCGGTGGCGGCGAGCGCCCGCGCGTAGCCCTCGAGGAAGGCGAGGTAGGAGCTGTAGCTGCTGACGGTCACCTCGACGGTGAGGAGGCCCCGTCGCCCCAGCTGGGCGAGCGCCTGCCGGATCAGGGACGACTTGCCATACCGCCGCGGGGAGATGAGGAAGACCTTCTGGCAGGCGGCCAGGTCCGTGACCAGGCGATCCAGCTCCTGCTCGCGGTCCACGAACGCGTCGCCGGGCACGACCTCGCCGTAGACGAAGGGATTCTGCATGGACTACGTCATCTCACGTAATGATTACGTCGGATAACGTAACAGGTCGTGACGCTCCCGGCAAGCGCCGCCCGGCGCGACATGCAGAGCGCACTGGCGCGATGCGCGGTTCGGAGTCCGACGCCGACGCGCCGGAGGACCGGGATGGAGTGCGACACCGACGCGAAAAGCGCGCTAGTCGTCGAGTGCGAGCTGGCCCGTGTAGATGGCCATGCCCACGACGGCGTCCACGCCCTCCGCGTGGAGGCGGTCGATCTCCTGCCGCGTGGTGATGCCGCCCGCGGCGGTCACGCGGCGGCTCGTGGCGTGCCGCACCGCCAGGATGGCGTCCATGTCGGTGCCCTGCATCAGGCCTTCCTTGTCCACGTGGGTGTACAGGAACTCGCCGCACCAGGGTTCCAGGGTCCGCACCGCATCCACGGCGGTGATGGGCAGCTTCGTCTTCCAGCCGTGGATGACGACCTGGCCCTCGCGGCTGTCCACGGCGCAGATGACCCGCTCGGGCCCGACGGCCTCGGCCAGCGTCTTCGCGAACGCCGTGTCCACGGCGCCGTCCCGGAAGAGGGCCGACGACACGATGACGGCGTGGGCGCCGGCGGCATCCGCAGCGTCGAACGGGCCGTCGCTGTCCTCGCCGCCGGCG
>JABFRY010000440.1 GCA_013140955.1 Acidobacteriota bacterium | reverse complement strand
CCGCCGCCCTCCGGCCGTATCTCCGCTTCTATAACCACCGGCGTCCGCACGCGAGCCTCGGCCGGCGCTCGCCGTGGATGCGCTTCCAAGAGGCTGCCTAAGATGAACAACCTCTTTGACATTCACACCTAGCGGCCGGGGCGCTCGGCTCGCTCGGGGTGCACGACACGCCACGCCTCGACCCAGCGTCCGCCGTCGTCGGCCAGCGCCACACAGCCGTGCACGGGGAAGTGCGCCCCGGCACCGCTGACGCCGGTCAGCAGCGCGAGAAGGGCTGGCAGATGCGGCATGTGGCCCACCACCACGATGTCGCGTGTCTCGCCGGCCAGGCGGTCGCGCAGCCACTCCGGAGGGTCCGCGGGCTGCAGCCCGCGCTCGGCCCCGAACGCCCCGAGGGGATTGCAGGCGAGCCACACGGCCTCGGCCGTCTGCCGGGCGCGTAGCTTGCCGCTGTGCCAGATGGCGTGGGGTTTCAGCCCCTTGTCCGCCATCGCGTCGGCCAGGACCTTCACGTCGTCCAGGCCCTCCGCCGAGAGCGGTCGGGTGGGATCGACGTCGGGCCCCACCGCGGGCCCGTGGTGAACCAGAACGACCATGTGCCAGCAATGCTATACTTTTGCGTTTCGTGGGGCGCGGCGATTTTCCCGACTTGATGGGCCGCGTCTCTGGCTTTGCGCCCGCGCAAGCTATCTAAGTCGTGAGGCAGGGACCCGCGGCTCAGGCAGCGGGCTTTTTTTTGCCCTGAAGGAGCACCATGTCGCGCTACACGTTCACGTCTGAATCGGTGTCGGAGGGACACCCCGACAAGGTCTGCGACTACGTTTCCGACTCGATTCTCGACGCCTGCCTCGAGCAAGACCCCGGGAGCCGCGTCGCGTGCGAGACGCTCTGCAAGAGCGACACGGTCGTAGTGGCTGGTGAGATCACGACAAACGCGACATTCGACTACGACGCGGTGATCCGGCGGGCGGTCAAGGACATCGGGTACACCGACACCACCGAGCCGTTCTGCGACACCACGCTCAAGATCATCTCCCTCATCACCCAGCAGTCCAACGAGATCAGTCAGGGCGTGACCGCGACGACCAGCCTGAGCGGCGACCAGGGCGCCGGCGACCAGGGCATCATGTTCGGCTATGCCACGGATGAATCCGCGGAGATGATGCCGCTGCCGATCCTGCTGGCCCACAAGCTCACCAAGGGGCTGGCCGACGATCGCAAGTCGGGCAAGGTCGACTTCCTCAGGCCCGACAGCAAGTCGCAGGTGTCGGTGCTCTACGACGGCAACCAGCCCAGGGAGGTGACCGCCGTGGTCGTCTCCACCCAGCACACGCCGGCCGCCGACCAGAAGCGCATCACGGAATACGTGCGCGAGGATCTCGGCCCTCGCGTGCTCGGCGACTGGTGGCAGCCCGGCGTCTCGCTGTTCGTGAACCCGACCGGCAGCTTCACGCACGGCGGACCGTCGGCCGACGCCGGCGTCACGGGCCGCAAGATCATCGTGGACACCTACGGCGGCTGGGGCCGTCACGGCGGCGGCGCCTTCAGCGGCAAGGACCCGTCGAAGGTGGACCGCAGCAGCGCCTACTTCTGCCGGTTCGTGGCCAAGCAGCTGGTGGCCGCCGGGCTCGCGCGGATGGCGGAGATCCAGGTGGGCTATGCCATCGGCATGGCACAGCCCGTCTCGGTGAAGGTGGATACGTTCGGCACGGGCGACGAAGCCGCCGCCGCCGAGTTCGTGAAGACGTTCGACTTCCGGCCGCGCGCCATCATCGACCGCCTGGAACTGCTCCGGCCGATCTTCCGCAGCACCACCAACTACGGGCACTTCGGCCGCCCGGGCCTTCCGTGGGAGGCCGTCGTGAAGGCCGCCGCGGTGGCGGGCTAGCACTCGCGGGGCCGCCACGCGCGGTCGATTCTCAGGGCACGTCGGCGCGAAGCACTTCGCCCGGCGTGCCCGCCATCACCACCGATCCCCCCTCCAGCACGATCACCTCGTCGGCCACCGCGGATACCTCTGCCGGGGTGTGCGTGACGTAGATCATCGGCAATCCCAGTTCGTCGCGGGCCCGCAGCAGCGCCTTGATGATCTGCCCGCGCCGCGGCAGGTCCACGGCCGAGAGGGGCTCGTCGAGCAGGAGCGCCTCGGGCCGGCGCCAGAGCGCCCGGGCAATGGCGACACGCTGCCGTTCCCCACCGGACAGGGACGCGGCCGAGCGGGTCAGGAGGTGATCGATGCCGAGCCATCCCGCAATGACGTCCGTGTCGGGTCCCGGCCGCGCACGCTCGCCGTACTCGATGTTCTGCGTCACGTCGAGGTGTGGGAAGAGCAGCACGTCCTGCGGTACGTACCCGAAGCTCCGGTGACGCGCGGGGACGCTCACGCCGGCGTCCGAATCGAGGAGGACACGACCGTCGATCACCAGCCGGCCGCGCGCCGCCGGTCGCAGGCCGGCCAGTGCTTCCACGATGGACGTCTTCCCGGATCCCGACGGCCCGAACAGGGCCAGGACCCTCGCCTCGCTCCGAATGCCGACATCGAGTGTGAACGCGCCCTGCCGCAGGCGCAGATGGATCTCGAATCGCGCCATCTCAGGCGGCCCTGACCAGGCGGTTCGACACGGCCACGGCCGCAAACGACAGCGCCACCGACGTGGCGAGCAGCGCGGCCACGACGGCCGAATCTCCCGTCTCGATGGCCGAGTAGAGTCCCACGGCCAACGTGCGGGTGCGCCCGGGAATGCTGCCGGCGACCACGATCGTCGCGCCGAACTCTCCGAGCGCACGTGTGAACGCGAGGAGTGCCCCGGCCAGGATGGTCCGCGAGGCCAGCGGCAGGGTGACGGTGCGGAACACACGCCACGGCGACGCGCCGAGCGTCTCGGCCACCTGCTCGAAGCGTCGGGTGCCCTGTTCGAAGCCCGCGCGGGCCGTGCGCACGAGCAGCGGCAGGCCCATCACGGCCATGGCCACGACCACCGCCGCCGGCGAGAAGACCACGTCGATGTCCAGGGCCTCGAGCAGCGGGCCGAGGGGCCCCCGCCGGCTGAAGAGCCACAGGAGCATCAGGCCGGTGGCCACCGGCGGCAGCACCAGGGGCAGCGAAACGAGGGTCTCCACGACCGTGCTGCCCGGGAAGCGACGGCGGGCCAGCACCCAGGCGAGCGCGACGCCAGGCACCAGCATCACCGCCGTGGCGACCAGCGCGGCGAGGAGGGTGAATCCGGCGATGCCCAGCACCTCGGGAGGCAGGCCCGGCATCCCTCACCGCCCCCCGGCCGGGGCGGCCGGCCCAGCCACGATGAACCCGGCGGCTTCGAAGTGCCGGCGCGCCTGGGGTCCCTGGAGGTGCGCCAGCAGTGCCCGGGCGGCCGCACGGTGTGTTCCGGCCCGCACGAGGGCGGCCGGGTACACGATGCGTGGCCCGGTGCCGATGGGAATCGAGAGCGCCAGCCGCGCCCGCCGGGCAACGGCCGCATCGGTGCGGTACACGATGGCCGCGTCGACGGCACCGGTCTCGACGGCCGCCAGCGCCAGCCGGACGCTGCCCGAGGGCACGAGGCGGGGCGCGAGCACGTCCCAGAGGCCCTCCTGCTCCAGGTACCGACGGGCGTAGGCGCCCGCGGGAACCGCCGCCGGATCCCCCACCGCGATCCGCGCAAACGACGGGTCCGTCAACTCGTGCACCGACGCGAGGGTGCGCGGCCTGTCGTCGGGCACGACGACGGCCAGGCTGTTCGACAGCAGGGCCACGCGGCTGCCCGGCACGAGGTCGGACGCCACGCGCTCCATCTGGGCTTCGTCGGCACTGACGAACAGATCGGCGCGGGCGCCCGCCGCAATCTGGCGCGCGAGGACGTTCGACGCCGCCAGGTTGAGCACGACCCGCCCTCCTCCGCCGGCTTCGAAGTCCGAGACGATCGGCCGCAGCACGTCGGACAGACTCGCGGCCGCGAACACCAGGACCTCCCCCTGCTGGGCCCACGCCGCACCCTGCGGCACGACCAGCAGGACCAGCAGGACCACCGACAGGGCCACGAGCATCCAGCTGGCACGGGGACGGGTGGCCCTGGGACGGGTGGCGCCAGGACGGGTGGCGCTGCGGCAGGTGGCGCTGCGGCAGGTGGCGCTGGGACAGGTGGCGCTCGGGCGGCACGGGACGGGTCGACGGGCACGGCCGGGTCCAGGGGCGGGGCGCTCGTGCGGCGTCATCACACGCATCGTCACAATTTAGTATCGTTTGAACCGATTCGTGCCTCGAAAAGAGCCGATCCTCAGGCGAGCGCGGCGAGGGCCCGTGTGCGGAATCGGCGGGCGCGCCCACGCGTGGCTTGCGGAGGTCTCGGAGTTTCGGCTACTCTCAGTGCGCTGTGGTCGTCTCCAGGCACGCGCACCGGCATATCCATTCCCACCGTTCCGGCCATCATGCCGGCCACACGGCGGATCTGCGCGCGCGACGGGACTAGGACCGCATCACCCGGACACCCGAACGCAGGCAGCCCCGCCGAACGACTGGCGGGGTTTTTTGTTGTACTGCGCCTCGCGTGACCCTGGGTCGTGCGGGCGGCAGGGCACGCAGACGGAACTGACACTATGGATTTCTCGAAACTCGACGGACTGATTCCCGCGGTCGTGCAGGACCACCAGAGCCACGAGGTGCTGATGGTGGGCTTCATGAACGACGAAGCGTGGGCGCTGACACGCGCCACCGGCTACGTGACGTTCTTCAGCCGCACGCGCAACACGCTCTGGACCAAGGGCGAGACCTCAGGCAACCGGCTCGCCGTCCGGGAGGTGTTCATCGACTGCGACGACGACACCGTGCTCATCAAGGCCGAGCGGCTCGGCGACGGCAACGTGTGCCACACGGGTGAGCGCACGTGCTTCTTCACGCGCGCGGAGGGCGTAACCATCCCATGAAACTCAAGCTCGGCATCCCCAAGGGCTCCCTCCAGGACGCGACCGTCCAGCTGTTCGCGCGGGCGGGCTTCAACATCTACGTCAGCTCGCGCTCCTACTTCCCCACGATCGACGACGTGGAGATCGAGTGCATGCTGATCCGCGCGCAGGAGATGGCGCGCTACGTGTGCGACGGCGTGCTCGATGCGGGCCTCACCGGCCAGGACTGGATTGCCGAGCACCGCCTGGGCGACAACGAGCGGCACGACGTGACGCCGATCGCCGACCTCGTCTACTCGAAGCAGAGTTTCGGCAAGGTCCGATGGGTGCTCGCGGCGCCCGAGGAGTCGCGCTACCGGTCCGCAGCCGACTTCGAAGGCGCGACCATCGCCACCGAACTGGTGCGCGTGACGAAGGACTACTTCGCGAAGCTCGGCGTGAAGGTGAAGGTCGAATTCTCGTGGGGCGCCACCGAGGTGAAACCGCCCGTGCTCTGCGACGCCATCGTCGAGGCCACCGAGACGGGCTCGACGCTGCGCGCCAACCGCCTGCGGATTCTCGACACCGTGATGGAGAGCAACACCCAGCTCATTGCCAACAGCGCGGCCCTGGCCGACCCGTGGAAGAAGACCAAAATCGAGAACATCGCGCTGCTCCTGCGGGCGGCCATCGAGGCGCAGGGCCGGGTGGGCCTGATGCTCAACGTCCGTCGCAACGACCTCCAGGCCATCCTCGCGCTGCTGCCCGCCCTCCAGAGACCCACGCTGTCCGCTCTGAGCGACGAGGAGTGGGTGGCCGTCAACACGATCATCGACGAGCGTTCGGTCCGCGACCTCATCCCGAGGCTGAAGGCAGCCGGCGGCGAGGGGATCGTCGAATATCCGCTGAACAAGATCGTGCTGTAGTCCGGCTGGACTCGGGGGAACCACGGTGAGGATAGTCAGTTCGAGGAACCAGGCGGCGGTGGCGGCGTTGCTCGCGCCCGAACGGGTGCGCGATGCGGCCACCGAGTCGCGCGCGGCCCGCATCGTGCGCGACGTCCGGACGGGGGGCGACGGCGCCCTGCGGCGCTACGCCCGCACGCTCGACGGCCTCGAGGGGTCGATCGAGGTCTCCGCCGACGAGATCGACGAGGGGGTGCGGCAGACGCCCGCGCCCGTACGCCGGGCGATCCGCGAGGCTGCCCGGCACATCCGCGCCGTGGCCAGGCGGCAGGTCCCGAAGGGCTGGCGCCTCACCGTCGCGCCGGGCGTGCGTGTCGAGCAGCGCGTCGTACCACTCGACCGCGTGGGCTGCTACGTGCCGGGTGGACGCTATCCACTGCCCTCCTCGCTCCTGATGACCGCCATCCCGGCGGTGTGCGCCGGTGTGGCGGACGTGGTGGCGACCTGTCCCCGCCCGGAACCGGCGGTGCTCGCCGCCGCGCGCGAGGCGGGCGTCAGCCGGCTCTTCAGGGTGGGTGGTGCCCACGCCGTGGCCGCACTGGCCTATGGCACGGCCACGGTGCCGCGCGTGGACAAGATCGTGGGTCCGGGCAACCGCTGGGTCGCGGCCGCCAAGGCCCTGGTCAGCGCCGATTGCGGCATCGACTTCTACGCGGGCCCGACCGAGATCGTCATCGTCGCCGCCCGGGGGCCGGCGGCATGGATCGCGGCGGATCTCGTCGCACAGGCGGAACACGACCCCGATGCCCGGGCGGTGCTCATCACGCCAAGCGAGACACTGGCCCGGCGGGTCGCCGCGGCCGTGGCCGGCCAGGTACCCGCCGTGCGCGGCGAGCGCGTCGGCC
>JABFRY010000313.1 GCA_013140955.1 Acidobacteriota bacterium | reverse complement strand
GGGTGGCAACCAGGGGCGGCAAGGAGGGCAACCGTGATGGCCGAACCGCTGATCGCCGTGCGCGACCTCACGCGCACCTACGAGCTGGGAGAGATCTCGGTCAGGGCGCTGCGCGGCGTCACCCTCGAGGTGCGTCCCGGGGAGTTCGTCGCGCTCACCGGGCCCTCCGGGTCCGGCAAGTCCACCTTCATGCATCTGCTCGGCTGTCTCGACAAGCCGACGTCGGGCAGCTACCACCTCAATGGCCGCGACGTCTCGACACTCTCCAAGCGTGAGCTCGCAGGGGTCCGCAACAGGGAGATCGGGTTCGTGTTTCAGGGCTTCAACCTCCTCCCTCGCACGTCAGCGCTCGAGAACGTCGAGTTGCCGCTGCTGTACGGCGGTGGGCTCTCGACCGCCAGACGCCGCGCGCTGGCCACGGAGGCGCTCCAGTCGGTTGGACTCGGCGATCGGCTCGGGCACCATCCGAACCAGATGTCCGGAGGACAGCAGCAGCGCGTCGCCATCGCCCGCGCGCTCGTCACGAGCCCGGCACTGCTGCTCGCCGACGAGCCAACGGGCAATCTCGATACGCGGACGAGCCTCGAGGTGATGGACATCTTCCAGCGCCTGAACCACGAACGGGGGCTGACGATCGTGCTCGTCACGCACGAACACGACATCGCCGAGTACACGACGCGCGTGGTCGCGTTCAGGGACGGACGCGTGCTGACGGATACCCCGGTGCCCCGCCGCCGGACTGCTGCAGCAGATCTGCAGGCCCTCGTCGTGCACGACGAGGACACCCATGACGAGGTGATCAGCTGATGTCCCTGGCCATGACGTTCCTCGTCGCCGTCAAGGCGCTGCGTCGCAATGCCATGCGCACGGCGCTCACCGCCCTCGGCATGATCATCGGGGTCGCAGCGGTCATCGTCATGATGGCGCTCGGCAACGGTGCCCGTGACTCGATCGAGACCCAGATCCGGAGCGCCGGCTCGAACATGGTGACCGTGAGCGCGGGGGCCGGCCGCTTCGGACCCGTCCGTGGAGGACAGGGCGGCACGACCACGCTCACCGAGGCCGACGCGGAGGCGATCCGCAGCAGCGTCTCCGGCATCCAGTACCTCTCACCGGGCGTGAACACGCGCGCGCAGGTCGTGGCCGCCGCCGGCAACTGGAACACCACGATTCAGGGCTCAGGCGCCGAGTTCCAGGACATCCGCTCGTGGCCGGCGCAGTTCGGCAGCTTCTTCACCGAACAGGATGTGTCACGGTCGGCCAAGGTGGCCATCCTGGGCTCCGTCGTCCGCGACCAGCTCTTCGGGCCTGGCGCCGACCCGGTGGGCGAGGCCATCCGGATCCGCAATCAGCCGTTCCGGGTCATCGGCGTCCTGACCAGCAAGGGTGCGGGTTCGTTCGGCCAGGACCAGGACGACACGGTGATCGTGCCCTACACCACGTTGATGCGGAAGCTCCTGGGACAGGACTACCTGCGGGAGATCAGCATCTCCGCGCAGGCGGGCGTGGAACTCGAGACGGTGACCACGTCTATCGAGACCCTGCTGCGCGAACGGCACCGGATCAACCCTGGCGACGAGGACGACTTCATGGTCCGCACGCTCGACGAGATCGCCGGCGTCCTCACCCAGACGACCACGACGATGACCTACCTGCTCGCCAGCATCGCCGCGGTGTCGCTGCTGGTTGGCGGCATCGGCATCATGAACATCATGCTCGTCTCCGTCACGGAACGGACGCGAGAGATCGGCCTGCGACTCTCGGTGGGCGCGCGCGACGTGGACGTCCTGCTGCAGTTCCTCACAGAGGCCATGGTGCTCAGCCTCACGGGTGGGGCGCTCGGTGTGGCCCTGGGATTCGGAGCCGCCTCCGCGTTGAGCTCGGTCATGCAGTGGACCACCCTGGTGACGACCGATGCCGTGCTCCTGTCATTCGGATGTGCAGCCTTCATCGGCATCTTCTTCGGCTTCTACCCTGCCCGAAAGGCCGCGGCCCTCGACCCCATCGAAGCCCTGCGGTTCGAATAGGAGACCCGTCATGCTGTCACCCACCCGTTCGAACTCCAGCAGCCCGGGACCTCGGACGCGCTTGCCACGCCTCGCGCCCGGTTATCGCGGGCACGCCGCGGCGGCGCTGGTGGCCCTGCTCGTCCTGCTCGTCCCGGCGACGGGCGTCGCGCAAGTGGACCCACGGGTCGGCACACCGCTGTCGCTCGCGGAGGCCGAGGGCCGGGCGCTCGATCTCAACCCGCAGGTGCTCGAAGCGCGCCTGGCCACCGAAGCGGCCGACTTCACGCTCCTCCAGCGGCAGGCCGCGTTCGGCACGACGTTCACCACCTACCTGACGGAACGGGGACAGACGAGCCCGGCCACGTCACAGCTGGTCGGCGGAAGCGGTGTGACCACCGTCTCCAACGACACCACGTCGTTCGGCACGACGCTCGACAAGGCGCTGCCCTGGGGCGGAGGGCGCGTCTCACTCGACTTCAACAACGACCGGACGTCGACATCGAGCCTGTTCGCCAACTTCAACCCGAGCTATGCATCTGGCGTGGCGGCCAGCTACAGCCAGCCCCTGCTGCGCGGATTTCGCATCGACCAGACCCGGGAGCAGGTGCAACAGGCCCGCATCGATCGCGGCCTCACGGACGTCACGGTCCGGCAGCTGATGGCGCAGATCCGCGCGGCGGTCCAGCGCGCCTATTGGGAACTCGCCTACGCGGTCGGCGCGGTCGAGACGACGCGGCGGTCCCGCGATCTGGCGCAACGGCAGCTGGAGGACAACCAGCTCCGTCTCGAGCTGGGCACGGTCACCCAGATCGACGTGCTGCAGTCGCGCGCAGAGGTCGCGGCACGCACACAGGCCGTCGTCCAGAGCGAGGGCACGTGGCGCGCGGCACAGACAGCCCTGAAGCAGCTCATCGTGGCGGATACGGCCGACCCGATGTGGCGCGCCACGCTCGTGCCGGCGGACAGTCCCCAGCTCGCCGCGCCCGCGGTGGTGGACGTGGATGTCGCGACCGCCCGTGCGCTGGCGAACCGCACGGATCTGCAGACACTGAGCCGGCAGCGCGAGCGGCTGGATCTCAACCTGCGCCTGCTCGAGGACCAGCGGCGGCCCGCGGTGGACCTCAACGTCGGTCTTTCCCTCAATGGGGTCGGAGGCACCCAGATCCTCCGGTCGAGCTCCTCGCTGGGCGGGTCGGGGATCGGGACGGTGCCAGGCGGCTACTCGGACGCGCTCCGCACCCTGACATCCGTCGATTACCCGGTCTGGACGCTGGGCCTGAGCATCAGCGTGCCGCTGAGCACCAGTGCCGCCGACGCCGCCGCCGCGCGGGGCACCGTGGAACGACGCCAGCTCGATGCGCGACGCCGCACCACGGAGCTGCAGGTGGCGGCGACGATCACGCGACTGGTCGACCAGGTGGGGAACGCGACCCTGCAGGTGGAGAGCGCCGCCGTCGCCCGGGAACTCGCGGAGCAGCGGCTGGAACTGGAGAACGCCCGTCTGGCGGTAGGGTTGAGCACGACGTTCCTGGTGCTGCAGGCCCAGCGCGACCTCACCACGTCCCAGACGGCCGAACTGCGCGCGCAGCTCGACCTGCGCAGCGCGCTCGTGGATCTCGAGCAGGCGCAGGAGGCGCCATGATGTCGGCATCTGCGACGCCTGGCGGCCTGGCTGGTTCCCGGTCGGGGGAGGAGGCGTACACTGTGCCCACGACGGACGAGCCGATGGTCCCTACCGCGTCACCGCGTCCCCGTGTCCTCGTGATCGAGGACGAGCCGCACATCAGGGAACTGGTCTGCCTGCACCTGGGGCTCGAGCAGTACGCCTGCGTCGAGGCGGCCGATGGCACGTCGGGCCTCCACCTCGCGCGGTCCGAGCCATTCGATCTGGTCGTGCTCGACCTGATGCTCCCGGGCCTCGACGGGGTCACGGTCTGCCGCGCCATCCGCCGCGAATCCCTGAACGCCGACGTGCCGATCCTGATGCTCACCGCGAGGCAGGAAGAGGCCGACAAGGTCCTGGGTCTCGAAAGTGGCGCCGACGACTACCTGACCAAGCCCTTCGGGGTCCGCGAACTGGTGGCACGCGTGCGGGCGCTGCTGCGCCGCGGGACGAGGGCACGGGCACGCGGGATCGACGACACGGTGGTGGTCACCTACGGCCACATCTCGGTGGACCCGGCGCGACGCAAGGTGCGCGTCGGCGAACGCGACGTGGAACTCACCGCACACGAGTTCCAGCTGTTGCACGTCCTGCTGTCGAGCCCCGGCATCGTCTTCACGCGGGAGGCCCTGCTGGGCAGGGTCTGGAAGGACACGACGTTCGTGACCGAACGAAGCGTGGATACGCTGGTCAAGCGGTTGCGGAAGAAGATTGAAGCCAACCCGGCGGAACCCTCCATCATCCTCACCGTGTGGGGATCGGGCTACAAGGCTGCCGATGTCTGAACTGGCCTGGTACAGGAGCCTCTACTGGCGTCTCGCCCTCGGCCTGGTCGCGTTCCTGGCGCTGATGCTGGCCGCGCAGGCCGGCCTGTTCCTGTGGGTCAGCGACCGGATCGCGGGCTCCATGCCGGCCAGTTCGCCGCGGCGCCTGGCGGTGCTCGTCGCGTCGGATCTCGGCACGGCGCTGGCGACGAACCCGCAGCTCGACCTCGGCAGCTACGTCGCCGAACAGTACGGCCGCGTCCTGCTGCCGTTCGCCGTCGTGATGCGCGATGGGCAGACCGTGTCGAACCAGCCCTCCCTGATCTCGGACGAACAGTGGGAGGAGTTGCGAGTCGAGGCACGCCGTGCCGAAGGCCGTCGGCGGCGCACCGGCGGGGAGCGTGGCCCGGTCGGGACAGTGCCCGACGGGCAGGCACGCGCAGACGGCTCGCTCGACCGCCCGGCCCGCAGGCGCGCCGATCGCCCGTTCCCCGGCCCGGATCCCGACGGTCTGGGCGGCGGCACCCCAGGCGGCCGACAGGGTGGGGACGGTCTTCGCGGTGGCCCTGGACCGGGACGCCCCCTGGTACCCATCCTGGTTGGTGGCGAACCCACCGGGGTCGTCATGGTGCCCATGACCCGTCCCCCCTTCGGACTCATCGTCCGCGGCATGGCCCCGACCCTGGCCGTCCCGGGTGTCATCGTGCTGGGAGTCGGCAGCGCGCTCATCGCCCTGATGGTGTTCGGACCGACACGCCGCCGCCTGAAGTTGGTGGAGGCGGCCACCGTCCGACTCGGCGAGGGCGATTTCGACGCCCGGGCGCCCGAGGACGGGGGCGATGAAGTCACCGCGCTGGCGCGCGCCTTCAATCGGATGGCCACCGAACTCAACAAGCGGGCCACGGCCCTGCAGGTGTCGGATCGGGCACGGCGCCAACTGCTGGCGGATGTCTCACACGAGCTGATGACACCGCTGACGGCCATGCGCGGGTACGTCGAGACCCTGCGGATGCCGGACCTGCAGATCGAGCCGCCCACGAGGGAGCGCTACCTTGGCATCATCGATGAGGAAACCCACCGCCTGGAACGCATCGTGGGCGACCTGCTCGACCTTGCGCGTCTCGAGGGCGGAGGCACCGTCCTGCGCCGCGCGCCCGTGGACCTCGGGCTCCTCTTTTCGCGAGTGGCCGCCCGTCACGAACGCGAGCTCGCCGCGCGGCAGATCACGCTGGTGCGGCAGGTGCAGGCACCGCCGCGGCCGCTGCATGCCGATCCCGATCGCCTGGAGCAGGCCCTGCAGAACCTCGCGGCCAACGCGCTCCGCCACATCCCGGATGGGGGCACCCTGACACTGCAGGCGACAGGAAGCCAGGACGAGGTCCGACTCGTCGTGCGGGACACGGGTCCCGGCATCGCCGCCGAGCACCTGCCGCTCATCTTCGACCGCTTCTACAGGGCCGACGCCGCGCGGGCGTCCAACGGCGGCAGCGGCCTCGGCCTGTCGATCGTCAAGGCCATCGTGGAGCGCCACGGCGGTTCCATCTCCGCCCGCAACGATGGCGGCGCCGTCTTCGAGATCGTGCTTCCACTTCCCGATCCGCAGTAGCTCGCCCGGCTGCCGGCGCCCTGTCACCGGTGCGGGACACGAGCTGTCCCTCTGCCAGGCCCCGGTACCCGCACGGGCTCCAGGAGCGTCGTTGCCGCGCGGCACGACCATTGCTGCCCCGGCGTCGTCGCCTGCCGGAGGATTCCCGTGACACGCACACTGCTCCTGCCACTGCCACTGCTCCTGCTCCTGCTTCTGGTGATGGCCGCATGGCCCGTCGGGGCCGAGGCACAGTCCCGGCGTACCCGCGGCCGATCTCAGCGGCAGGTCGTGGTCGTCCCCTTCGTCGGCCCGACTATCGGGGCGTCCTGGCTGTACGGGCCCTTCGGCTGGTATCCCCCGTACGCCTACTGGGGGCGCTGGGACGACTCGGCCTCGTTCCGCCTCCGCGTCTCGCCACGGGACACGGAGGTCTACGTCGATGGCTACTACGCTGGCGTGGTCGACAGCTACGACGGCATCTTTCAGCGCCTGCGCGTCAATCCCGGCGCCCACGATGTCGTGCTGTACCTCGACGGCTATCGCTCGCTGTCACGCCGGGTCTATGCACAACCGACGGGCAGTCTCACGCTGGACCATGTGATGGAGCCGCTGGGCCCCGGCATGGTGCCCGATGCCCGCCCGCTCCCGCCCACCGGGGCCGAGGGGGCGCGCGGTCCTGCAA
>JABFRY010000377.1 GCA_013140955.1 Acidobacteriota bacterium | reverse complement strand
CCTATGCCCCGGGTTCGTCCCGGCGGCAGAGCCGTGCCGGGATGCCGGTCGCAGGACCGGAGCCCGGCGCGTCGGCCCGGTTCATGGGGCGAGCGCTCGACCGTTGCCTGTTCCGCAAGGAGACGTCAGTGAAGAGAGCCCTCTCGTCACGCCTCGTGTTTGCTGGCCTGCTGGCGGCCGGCGGCGCCGTGCTCGCGCTGCAGTTTGCCAGCAGCCTCGATGCCCAGCAGCTCGTCAGCCCGTCGTACACCGTGGCCCAGCAGACCGCGGGCAAGGCCGCCTACGATCAGAACTGCGCGTCCTGCCACGGGCCCAACCTGGATGACGGAGAGTTCGGCCCGCCCGTGCGCGGCGTCGAGTTCCGCTCCGCCTGGTTCGGCCGGCCGGCCGAGTCGCTCTTCCTGAAGATCGAGCAGATGCCGCCGGCTGCACCCGGCACGCTCGGCGCGGAAGCCCACGCCAACCTGCTCGCGTACATCATGTCGCAGAACACGCTGGCCGCCAGCGACAAGCCGGTGTCGTCCAATCCGGAGGAACTCCGCTCGATGCTGCTGCCCGGGTTCGCGGGTGGGCCGAGCGGCGGGCTCTCCGGTGGCGTGGCGCTGCCCGAGTGGCCCGCGCCGCCCAACCCCCTGGACCGCTACACGCCGGTGACCGACGCCATGCTGCAGAACCCGGCGGCGGGCGAGTGGCTCACGTGGCGCCGGGGCAACGACAGCCAGGGTTTCAGCCCGCTGCGCCAGATCACCAAGGCGAACGTGTCCAACCTGCGGCCGGCGTGGACCTGGTCGTTGCCGAACGGGCCGAACGAGGGCACGCCGCTCGTGCACGACGGCGTCATCTTCGCGCATGCCTACGGCGACAAGGTGCAGGCGCTCGACGCCGTCACCGGCGACCTGCTCTGGCAGTACAGCCGCCGCCTGCCGATGGGCGTGAACCCGAGCGTCAAGCGGTCCATCGCCATCTACGGCGACAAGGTCTATACCGGCACGTCCGACGTGCACATGGTCGCGCTCGACGCGAAGACCGGTCGCGTGGTGTGGGATCAGCAGGTGGCCGATCGGACGCAGGGCTTCGGCCTCACCGGAGGCGTCACCGTCGCCAAGGGCAAGGTGATTGCGAGCACCACGGGGCGCCGCGGCACCAACTGGATCGTCGCCTTCGACGCCGAAACCGGTCGTGAGGCGTGGCGCTTCAACACCATTCCCCGCCCGGATCAGCCCGGCGGGAACACGTGGAACGGCGTGCCCTACGACCAGCGCAACGGCGCGTCGGTGTGGGTGCCCGGCAGCTACGACGCCACCACCGGACTCGTCTACTTCGGCGTGGCCCAGACCTACGACACGGGTCCGTACCGCAACCTCGTGGCCGGCGAGAACAACGATCTGCTCTACACGGACGCGACCATCGCGCTCAACCCGGACAACGGGCAGCTGGTGTGGCACTTCCAGCATCAGCCCAACGATCAGTGGGACTACGACTGGTCGTTCGGCCGCGTGGTGCTGAAGCCCAATCCCAACGGCCCGACGCTGGTGGGCACGGGCGGCAAGCAGGCCATCTTCGACTTCGTGGATGCCGCCACCGGCAAGTACGCGTTCTCCTTCGACCTGGGCGTGCAGGACGTCGTCATCGGCATCGACCCGGTGACCGGCGCCAAGCGCATCAACCCGCGCCTGATTCCCGGCAACGGCGACGCCATCACGACCTGCCCGCACGCGGGCGGCGCGAAGAACTGGCTGCCCGAGTCGTACAACCCGAACAGCAAGGTCATGTTCATCTCGCTCGTCGAGGCGTGCATGGACCTCACCCCGGTGGCCGCCGGCGGCCGCGGGAGCCTCTCCACCGGCGTGCGGTGGACGCTGCGCCCGAGGCCCGACAGCGACGGCAAGTACGGTCGCGTGCACGCCATCAACGTGGAGACCAAGGAAACCGTGTGGATGATGCGGCAGCGCGCGCCGCAGTCCACGGGCGTCCTGGCCACCGCGGGCGGCGTGGTCTTCGCAGGCGCTCTCGACCGGGTCTTCGCGGCCTACGACGATGCGACGGGCCGCGAGCTGTGGCGCACGCGGCTGAACGACGTGCCCAACTCGGCGCCCATCAGCTACGAGGTGAACGGGAAGCAGTACGTCGCGGTGGTCGTCGGCAACGGCGGCGCGCAGGCGGCCACCTTCCCGGCGCTCGTGCCAGAAATCCGGAATCCGCCGGACCGTGGCGCGGCGCTGTGGGTGTTCGAACTGCCGACGCCCGCGGGGGCCGGCAACTGACGGCCTGAACGACCGCCAGCAGGGGAGGGCAGCGTGCCCGTCCTTGCGGCTCCCACCCGCACACGACACGGGCCCGGTCCGGCAGACGCTGGATCGGGCCCGTTCTTTTTCTGCGCTGGCGCGCGACGGCCGACCAGGCGCGTGGCCTGCGCAGAGGTGCCGTGGGGGAGGCGCTGTGGGCAGGCGCTGTGGGCAGGTGTCGTGCCGGCCCCCATTGTCACGCTCCGGCAGGTGGGCAGGGCCGCCCGGCCTGACAGGCCCGACCGCGCTCGGGTATGCTGAGCCGTTGTGCCCCTGAGCAGGTGTGCCCCGTGCACGGTGCCCGGTGTCCGGATGCGCCGGTCGTGAATCCGCATCTCGATCTGCTGGAACCGTATCCGTTCGAGCGTCTCGGTGCGTTGCTGCGTGGCGTGACGCCGCCGGACCTCCCACCCCTGCGCCTCTCGATCGGCGAGCCGCAGCACCCGACACCCCAGGTCGTCCGCGACGCCCTGGCCGGTGCGCTCGACGGCCTGTCCACCTACCCGGCCACCATCGGCGGCGCGCCGCTGCGCGAGGCCATCGCCGACTGGTGTGCCCGGCGGTTCGGGCTGGCGCGTCTCGACCCGGCCACCCAGGTGTTGCCAGTCAACGGCACGCGCGAAGCGCTGTTCGCGTTCGCGCAGTGCGTGCTGGATGCCGGACGTGGCGACGCGCTGGTGGCCTGCCCGAACCCCTTCTACCAGATCTACGAGGGGGCCGCGCTCCTGGCGGGGGCACGGCCCGTGTTCCTGAATCAGACCGAGGAGTCTGGCTTCGCGCTCTACACCGGGGCGCTGTCGCCAGCCACCTGGGACCGCGTCCAGTTGCTCTACGTCTGCTCGCCTGGCAATCCCACCGGCCGCGTTCTCACGATCGAGGAGTGGGCGGGACTCTTCGAGCTGGCCGACCGGCACGACCTCGTCGTGGCCTCCGACGAGTGCTATTCCGAGATCTACGACGACGAATCGGCTCCGCCGCTCGGGGCGCTCGAGGCCGCCCAGCAACTGGGCAGGACCGACTACGCGCGCGTGGTCGTGTTCACGAGCCTCTCCAAGCGGTCGAGTGTGCCCGGCCTGCGCTCGGGTGCCGTCGTGGGCGATGCGCGGCTGCTGCGACCGTTCCTCCGGTACCGCACGTATCATGGGAGCGCAATGAGCCCCGCCGTGCAGGCCGCGAGCATCGCCGCCTGGCGCGACGAGGCCCACGTCCGCGAGAACCGGGCGCGGTATCGCGAGGCCTTCGACGCGGTGATGCCCGTGCTCGGACCCGCGCTCCGGGCCACCAGGCCCGCGGCGGGCTTCTATCTCTGGCCGCGCGTGCCGGCCTCGTATGCCGGCGACGACGAACGGTTCGCCCGCGATTTGGTGGCGGGCACCAACGTCGTCGTGCTGCCGGGCCGCTACCTGGCGCGCGAGGTGAACGGATCGAGCCCTGGTGCGGGCCGCGTGCGCATGGCGCTCGTGGCGCCGCGTGACGAATGCCTGGAGGCCGCGCGACGCGTGGCCGCCTTCTGCCACTGACATCTGGAGTCCGCATGGGAAGACATGTCCTCGAGCCCGTCATCGACGAGGCGTTCGAACGCCGGGCCGAGATCACGCCCGGCAACGTGGAGGCGGGACTGGCCGACGCGATTGCCGAGGTGCTCGACGGCCTCGACACCGGGCGTCTGCGCGTCGCCGAGAAGATCGACGGGGACTGGGTCACGCACCAGTGGGTCAAGAAGGCGGTGCTCCTCTATTTCCGCACGCACGACAACCGCGTGATGGACGGCGGGGGCGTGCGGTACTTCGACAAGGTGCCCACCAAGTTCGCGGAGTACTCCGACGCCGACTTCCGGAGCGGCGGCCTCCGCGTGGTGCCGCCGGCCGTCGCGCGCCGGGGCGCCTACGTGGCGCGCAACGTGGTGCTGATGCCCTCCTACGTGAACCTCGGGGCCTACGTGGACGAGGGCACGATGGTGGACACGTGGGCCACGGTGGGGTCGTGCGCGCAGATCGGCCGGCACGTCCACCTGTCCGGCGGCGTGGGCATCGGCGGGGTGCTCGAACCCCTCCAGGCCAACCCCACGATCATCGAGGACCACTGCTTCATCGGCGCGCGCTCGGAGATCGTCGAGGGCGTCATCGTGGAGGCGCACTCGGTGATCTCGATGGGTGTGTACATCGGCCAGAGCACGAAGATCTTCGACCGCGCGACGGGCGCGATCCACTACGGCCGCGTGCCCTCGGGGTCGGTCGTCGTGCCGGGGAGCCTGCCGGCCGCCGACGGCACGCACTCGCTCTACTGCGCGGTCATCGTGAAGCGTGTGGACGAGCAGACGCGCGCCCGCACGTCCGTCAACGACCTGCTGCGGGACTGACCCCCGGACTCCGAGTGCGATGACCGATCACGACATCCACGCGGCGACCGTGGCGCTCGCGTCCGACCTGCTGGCGCGCCCCTCGCTCACCCCCGACGACGCCGGGTGCCTCGACCTCATCGCGGCGCGGCTGGCGCCGCTCGGGTTCGCGTGCGACTGGGTGACGCGCGGCGGCGTGCGCAACCTGTGGGCCCGCCGCGGCACGGCGCGGCCCCTCGTCTGCGTGGCCGGCCATGTGGACGTCGTGCCGCCCGGACCACTGGGGGAGTGGACGAGCGATCCGTTCACGCCGACCGAGCGGGACGGATACCTGTATGCGCGGGGGGCCGCCGACATGAAGGGGGCCCTGGCGGCTGCGATCACCGCGGTGGAGCGGGTGGTCACGGCCCATCCCGACGCCGCGGGGTCGGTGGCGGTGCTCGCCACCGCCGACGAGGAAGGGGCCGGGGTGGACGGCACGGCCGCGGTCGTGGACTGGCTGGTGGCCCGCGGCGAGCGGATCGACCAGTGCATCGTCGTGGAGCCGACCTCGTCGAGCCGGCTCGGGGACGTCGTGAAGAACGGGCGTCGCGGGTCGCTCAACGGCACGCTCACGGTGCGCGGCGTGCAGTGCCACATCGCCTACCCGCAGCTGGGACGCAACCCGATTCACGAGGTCGCGCCCGCACTGGCCGCACTCGCCACCGCCACCTGGGACGACGGCAACGAGTACTTTCCGCCGACGACCTTCCAGGTGTCGAACATCCACGCCGGTACCGGCGCCAACAACGTGGTGCCCGGCTCGCTGACGCTGCTGTTCAACTTCCGCTTCTCGACCGCATCGACCGTGGAGGGCCTGCAGGCCCGTGTCCACGAGATCCTGGACCGCTACGGGCTGGACTACGCCATCGACTGGAGCGTGTCGGGCCGCCCGTTCCTGACGCCCCGGGGGCCGCTGACCGAGGCGCTCGCCGACGTTGTCGCCGGTGTGACCGGTGGGGCGCCGCCCGCCCTGTCCACGACCGGCGGCACCTCCGACGCGCGGTTCCTGGCCGCCGTGGCCGAGGAAGTGGTGGAGTTCGGCCCGGTCAACGAGTCGATGCACAAGGTGGACGAGCGCGTGCGGCTCGCCGACATGGCGCCGCTCTCGCGCATCTACGAGACGCTCCTCGGCCGCCTGCTCGGTGTGGGCGGCCCGGCCGGCGCCTGACGGCGCCTGCACCGGACCGCCGCCCCAGAGCACGCTGTCCTCACATCGCGTCCTTACATCGCGTCCTCACATCGCGTCCCCACACCGTATCCTCACATCGCGTCCCCACACCGCATCTTCCAGGAGGCGACGCGTGGCGCTGCGAGCGGCGACCGGATGGTGGCTCGATTGCGCCTGGAGCCCCCCCGTTCAGGCGCAGCAGCTCGGGCCACAGCAGCCTGCGGCGGCAGGCTTGCTCGCCCGGATGAACGCGCTCATGATGCGGCCATCCACCTCGCGGGCCACCGCCTCGGCATCCAGCCCACTCTGTTCGAGGAATTGCCGCGCGTCTGCCGCCCGGTAGATGCGCGTGGGCTCGACGTCCACCGACTCGAAGCCCGCGTGGGCGAGCGCCTCCCGGTACTCGGTTTCCTCGAGTGCCCCGGCCACGCAGCCCACCCAGAGCTCCATGCTCCGGCGCAGGTCGTCGGGCAGCTCGCCCCGCACGACGACATCCGAGATCGCCAGGCGCCCTCCAGGCCGCAGCACACGAAAGGCCTCGGCGAGGACCTGCGGCTTGTCGGCCGACAGGTTGATGACGCAGTTCGAGATGATGACGTCCACCGACGCGTCCGGCAGCGGAATCCGCTCGATGTCGCCGCGCAGGAACTCCACGTTGGTGAGGCCCGAGGTCGCCTGGTTGTCGCGGGCCAGGGCGAGCATCTCCTCGGTCATGTCGAGGCCGTACGCCTTGCCGGTCGGCCCCACGCGCCGTGCCGACAGCAGCACGTCGATGCCGCCCCCCGAGCCCAGATCCAGCACCACCTCACCGGGCGTCAGCTCGGCGAGGGCCGTGGGGTTGCCGCACCCGAGCGACGCGGCGAGCGCGTCGGCGGGAACGTCGGCGGCCTGCGCGCCGTCGTAGAG
>JABFRY010000073.1 GCA_013140955.1 Acidobacteriota bacterium | reverse complement strand
GCCGAGGGCAGCGTGGTGGCGCCAGGCCGCGCACGCGGTGCCCGCCCCGGCCCTGCTGGCAGCGCTCGGCGTCGTGCTCGCGATGAACGCGACACTCCCCTTCGAATCGGCAGACACCTACCACCTCGACCGGGTACAGCAGATCCAGCGCCTGGGCACCCTGGCCTACGACCCGGCCGCGGATCCCAAGGGCAACATCCTGGGCTCGGCCTACGAGCTGGTGGTGGCCGACATCGGCGCGGTGCCTGCGGTCGGACCGCTCCTCCTGCGCTTGCACGGCGTCTTCGGCCTGGGTCTCTACCTGCTGGCCATTGCGGCCGCACGGGGTCGTGCGCCGCGGGCGCGGGCGGGATGGGCGTGGGCCCTCCTGCTGGTGATTCCCGTGCCGTTTCACCAGATGGTCCTGCTGAAGAACGATCTCTTCGTCACCATCCCCGCCTTCGTGGGCCTGCTGTGGCTGGTGCTGCCGGGCGACGACGACCCCACGTGGACCGACGTGCTGCGCGCGGCATGCCTGGTGGGCTTCTCGGTGGGCTGCAAGCCCACGAACCTTCCGCTCGCCCTCGTCCTCTCGGCGGGGGTGCTGCTCCGCCTCGGCCTCCGGTGGCGCCCGCTCGCGGCGCTGGCGACGGGCGGCATCGCCGGCGGCCTGGCCGGTGGCGTCGTCCTCGCGCTCTGGCAGAACGCGCGCGTGTACGGCGACCTGTTCGCCGGCGCGGAAGTGGCCGCGATGGGCAACGTGACGACGGATGCGGCGCACGCCGCGTTGAGCGTGGGCCGCTTCGCGATCAGCCTCGTGGATCTCGGCATCCTGACGCCGGTGCTCTGGCCCGGGCGCGGGGGGTGGGGCGGCACGTTCGGCCTGCCGTTCCTGTGGGCGCTGTTCGTGCTGGTGCTGTACCGGGACACCAGGGAGGCTCGCTGGACGGCCGCCATCATGGCCGTGGTGTTCGTGGCGTTCGCGGCGACGTTTCCCGACGCCGACATCGCGCAGCGCCTGGCGCTGACGCCCGCGCTGCTGGCCATCACGGTGGCCATCGCGCTGCACGACCGCGCGTCCGGGATCGTGGCGCCCGCACGGCTTTTGCCGCCCGTGCTGCTGCTCTCCGCGGCGCACGTCCTGCGCAGCGCGTGGCTCTACTGGGTACGCACCTGAACCACAGGGGGTCGTGGTAGGATGTCGCCTGCTATCCACAGGTTGCGGTTCGGCCGCCATGCTGCCAGCCTTCGCGCTGCCGGCCTCCGCCCACCGCACGACCCTGCATGATCTTCACCGAGACCGAACTCACGGGCGCCTTCATCGTGGACCTCGAGCCGAGGACCGACACGCGAGGCTTCTTCGCGCGGGCCTTCTGCCAGCGCGAGTTCGCCAGCCACGGCCTCGATGCCTCCGTGGCGCAGATGAACATCTCCCTCAATCATCGGAAGGGCACCGTCCGCGGCCTGCACTTCCAGTACCCCCCGGGCGCGGAGGCCAAGTTCGTGCGCTGCTCGCGCGGCGCGATCCTCGACGTCGTCGTCGATCTGCGCCCCGAGTCGCCGACCTACCTGCGTCATGTGATGGTGGAGCTGACCGCGGACAACCGCCGGGGGATCGTCGTGCCGGAACGGTGCGCGCACGGCTTCCAGGTCCTCGAGGATGCCACCGAGACCACGTACCTGGTCAGTGAGTTCTATGCGCCCGGCCTCGAGGACGGGCTCCGCCACGACGACCCCGCCCTCGCCATCGCCTGGCCGTTGCCCGCCAGCGACATGTCGGACAAGGACCGCGCGTGGCCGCTGCTCGCGCACGTGGAGTCCGCCGTGCGCGCGCGCATGACGCTGCAGGCCCACGCCCTGCAGGCTCCCGTAGGCGCGCGGTGATCCTCGTCGACACGGCGCTCGCGGCGCGCGAAGCCGAGGGGCGGCCCATCCGGGTCGCCATGCTCGGGGCCGGCTTCATGGGGCGCGGTGTCGCCAACCAGATCATCAACACGACACCGGGCATGCGGCTGGTGGGCGTGTATGCCCGGCGCCTGGGCGCGGCGGCCGAGGTGTATGCCTACGCGGGCGCGGAACCACCGGTGACGGTCTCCTCGGAGGCCGACATCGCCGATGCGCTCGCGCGCGGCCGCAGCGTGGCGACCGACGACCCGCTGCTGCTCTGCCGCTCCGGGCACGTGGACGCCCTGCTCGACGTGACGGGCGCCGTGGAACTGGGCGCGCACATGGCACTCGAGGCCATCGCGCACGGCAAGCCGCTCGTCCTGATGAACGCCGAGCTCGATGCGACGCTCGGCCCGATCCTCCAGGTGAAGGCGCGGGCGAAGCAGGTGATCCTCACCGCGTGCGACGGCGATCAGCCCGTCGTCCAGATCAACCTGTTCCGCTTCGTGAAAGGGCTCGGGCTGATCCCACGCGTGCTCGGCAACATCAAGGGCCTTCAGGACCCCTACCGCACGCCGGAGACGCAGAAAGGCTTTGCCGAGCGCTGGGGCCAGAAGCCGACCATGGTCACGAGCTTCGCGGACGGGTCGAAGATCAGCTTCGAGCAGGCGCTCGTGGCCAACGCCACCGGCATGACGGTGGCCAAGCGCGGCATGCTCGGGTTCGACCACGACGGCCACGTCGACGAACTCACCACGAAGTACGACCTCGACATGCTGCGACGGCTCGGTGGCATCGTGGACTACGTCGTCGGTGCGCGTCCGGCACCTGGCGTCTACTGCCTGGCCGAGCACGCCGACCCGAAGCAGCGGCACTACCTGAACCTGTACAAGCTGGGCGAGGGCCCGCTCTACAGCTTCTACACGCCGTATCACCTGTGCCACTTCGAGACGCCCACCACCATTGCGCGCGCCGTGCTCTTCGGCGACGCGGCGGGCGCGGCCTCGGGCCCCCCGCAGGTGGAGGTCTGCGCGGTGGCCAAGCGCGACCTGGTGGCCGGCGAGACCCTCGACGACTACGGCCACTTCATGACCTACGGGGAAGCCGTGAGCGCGGCCGAGCGGCAGCGCGGGCGCTATCTGCCCGAGGGCCTGGTGGAGGGATGCCAACTGCGGCGCAACGTGGCGAAGGACGCCGTGCTCACGCTCGACGACGTGGACCCGCCCGCGGGCCGGCTGTCGTTCGCCCTCTTCGAGGAGCAGCAGACGCACTTCGGTGAGCTGGTGCCGGCCGCCGTCGCGCCTCGGGCCTGACTCACGCCCGGGAGTTCCGACGGGGAGCCCGTCGTTCACTCGGACGCACCGCGAGCAGCAGGCGGCGGGATTCAGCGCTCGGACACGTCGGATCAGATGCGTCGCAGACATGGGTGTGCGGAGGCATCGGGAGATTACGCATGTCGTTGCAGGTCATCGGCCCTGGATTCGGTCGCACGGGCACCATGTCGCTCAAGATGGCGCTCCAGGAGCTGGGCTTCGGTCCGTGTCACCACATGGAGGAAGTCTTCATGCACCCCGAGCAGGTGCCGCAGTGGCAGGCGCTGGCGGAGGGCCGCCCGGTGGACTGGCATGCCGTGTTCGCCGGCTACCGTTCGCAGGTGGACTGGCCAGGTGCACACGCCTGGCGCGAACTGGTCCAGGCGTACCCCGAGGCCAGAGTCGTGCTCACGGTACGTCCCGAGGACGCGTGGTGGAACAGCTTCTCGAAGACGATCGGCAGGTTCTGTAACGAGGCCCGCACGATGCCGCTGCCGCCGCACGTGCAGGACATGGTGGCCGCCTTCATCACCCTGGTCGGGGAGGGCACGTTCGCTGGCCAGTGGAACGATCGTGACGTAGCGCTCGCGGCGTACAGGAGACGCATCGAGAAGGTCCGCGGCGCCGTTCCCGCCGAGCGACTCCTGGTCTACGACGTGGCCCAGGGCTGGGAACCGCTCTGCCGCTTCCTCGGCGTGGCCGTGCCGGACACGGCCTTCCCTCACCGCAACACGACCACGCAGTTCTGGGAGCTGATCTCGGGAGACCCGCCGCAGTAACCCGAGACCGCTAGTGCGCCTGACCCGCGGCCGGCCGGCGGGGCGCCCGGAGCCCGAACCGCACGAGCATCACCCGGAACGACTCGGTCAGCGTCCCCCACCCGTAGACGATCGATCCCTTGAGGGGATTGGACGACATCTCCGGGAAGTAGCGGCAGTACGAGGGCGTCTCGCCGATCGCCAGGCCGTCCTCCACCGCCTGCCCCACCAGCTCGAACCCCAGCTTGAAATCGTCCGAGAACGCGTCGAGCGGAAGCCCGCGCACCCAGGCGCCGTCGTACACACGGAAGCCGGAGTGGAACTCGGACAGCCGGATGCCCATCATCGCGCAGTTCAGGAACGTGAGAATCCGGTTGGCCACGAACTTCCACCAGGGCATGCCGTACTCGAGCGCGCGTCGCGGGGGCAGGAAGCGTGAGCCGATCACGATGGTGTCGCCGGTGGAACGGATCGCCTCGACCAGCGCGGGAATCTCGTCTGCCGGGTACTGGTCGTCGGGGTGGATCTCGACCACGTAGTCGGCGCCGGCGGCCACCGCCGTGCGGAAGCAGGTCTTGATGCTGCCGCCGAAGCCGCGGTCCACGGGGTGCCGGACCACGGTGATGCCCAGGCGCTCGGCGATAGAGACGGTGGCATCCCGGCTCGCGTTGTCCACCAGGACGATTTCGTGCACCGAGCCCGGCGGAATCTTGCGGAAGGTGGACTCGAGGGTGGCGGCGCTGTTGCGCGCGGGCATGACCGCCACGACGCGGGGATGCGCGGATGTGTGCTGGACCATCACGGGTGGCCACCGATCATACCGGATGCCCACCGCCCGGGCGCCGCGCGGAGCTGCCGAACACCTGGTCGCGGGCGGCGCTGGTGATGGCGAGCACGCCGGGATGCTTCACCCGGCGCTCGGCGGAGATCGCGTAGTACCGCTCGACCACCCCCGACGTCTGCCCCACCATCTTCACGCCGTAGAGACGACAGACCTCGTCGGCGATGGCCATGGGGGCGGGAAACACCATGCCGACCTCCCGCCCGAAGATCTTCATCAGGGCACTGTCCTCGAACTCCGCCATCAGCTGCGGGTGCAGGCCCTCCCGCTCGAACCAGTGATCGAGATCCCGCCGGACGAGCGTGTTCGACGTCGGGAGCAGGATGGGCGCGCCATCGAGCGAGGCCGGGAAGCGACGCGCGAGCTTCCGCGCGATGGGCGCGGGCGCGAAGAACGCGGTGGCCGACTCACCGAGCAGGTGGTTGAACACCTTGACCCGCACGTGGGGAGGCGCGGGCACGTCGGCGATCACGACGTCGAGACTGTGCGTGGCGAGCCGGGCCACGAGTTGCTCGGGATTGTCCTCCAGGCAGACCAGGCGCACCCGCTCGTCGCCCTCGAACGCCGGCCGCAGCAGCTTCTGCACCACGAGCTTCGGGACCGCGTTGGCGACGCCCACCGTGAGCTGCACCGGCCGCCCCGGCGGACGGCCCCGGAGGGTCTCCACGAGCTCACGCCCGATACCGAAGATCTCGTCCGCGTACCCGAACACCACCTGGCCGACGTCGGTCAGCACCAGGCGCCTGCCCTGGCGATCGAACAGGCGCTGGCCGAGGGCGGCCTCCAGCGTCCGAATCTGGGCGCTGATGGTGGGCTGCGACAGGCGAAGCGTCTCGGCGGCCCGGCCGATCCCCCCTTCGCGGGCCACCGTCCAGAAGTAGAGCAGATGGTGATAGTTCAGCCAGTCCATCGACGTCCCTCGATACTTCGTTCCAGCCTTAGTGAACGACTCAAATTATGTATTTTCTGTATGGGACTGCCACCCCGTATCGTCGGGACTCGCCAATGGACGCCACACCACGGAGGCACCCGATGCAGATGAAGATTCGCGGCCGCGAGGCCTCGCCCGGGATCCACGAGCATGCGCGGCGGCGGTTCGAGTTCGCGCTCGGCCGGTTCGGCGGGCGCATCCAGTCGCTCACCATCAGCCTCGCCGACCTCAATGGCCCCCGGGGCGGTGTGGACAAGCGCTGTCTCGCCATCGTGCGGCTCGTCGCCAGGGGCAGGACGGTGGTCGTGGAGGATACCGACGCCTCGCTGGCCGTGGCCGTGGATCGGGCGGCCGACCGCATGGGACGCGCCGTGGCGCGCGCCGTGCGTCCGGGGCTCACGTGGAGCCCCGCCCCGATGCCTGGGTAGCGGCACTCGCCGCGCCCGTCCCTCCGCATGGTGGACGCCGCCGGACATTCCGGCCCGCCGACTTCCTCGAACATCCCTCCGCCGGGCGGGCCTCCACCACCCCGCCCGGCCTTCTCGCATCATTCGGCCGCCTGATCCGGCGCGGGAATATCCCGCGGGTACCACGGGACAATTCGCAGCGTTCGCCACCCTCCTGCCCTACGCACGCGTGTGCACTTCTTCCTCCGGTGGTGCCCTTCTTGCTCATGGAGCCGAACGGTGCCGCGCATGCGGGCCTGCGGCAGACCGGCCTGCCGGTGGTCGCCCCGCCGTGGGTGAAGTGGGGTTGGCTTGGCCGTGGAGGACACGAACATGCGGAGACGGGCAGTACCGGGAACGAGGGTCGCCGTGGCGGGCCTCGTGGCCCTGACGGTGGCCGCGGCGATGGCCATGGGTGCGTGCGGCGGAGGCACCGACACGCCCCCCACCACCGCGGATGCCAGCCGCGGCGTGCCGCAGGCCGCGCACGGCGCGGCGGCGATGGCGTTCCAGATGGCGGAGCTGGCGCGCCTGCTCCCCGGTCAGGACGAGACGCAGGTGCCGGCCGGCCTCGACTACGTCGTGTTCG
>JABFRY010000128.1 GCA_013140955.1 Acidobacteriota bacterium | reverse complement strand
CTCCGCAGGTGTCGTACGACACGGTCAGCTTCGATCCCGCGCCCATCCCGTACGACAAGATGGCGATCGATGCCCGCCTGCTGAGCGGCATCCGCGATCTGGGGTGGACCGATACCCGGCCGGTGCAGAGCGGCGTGATCCCGCTGGCGCTCGTCGGGCGCGACATCATCGCCTGCGCGGAAACCGGCACCGGCAAGACGGCCGCGTTCCTCATTCCCATTCTGCAGCGGCTGCTCCAGAAGCCCGCGGACCGTCAGCCGGCGACCACGGCGCTCGTGCTGGCACCGACACGCGAACTGGCCGTTCAGATCGAGGACCAGGTACAGGGCCTGACCTATCACACCACCGTGTCGAGCGTGGCCGTCTACGGCGGCGTGCCGATGGACAAGCAGGAACAAGCCCTGCGCGCGCACGTGGACATCGTGGTCGCCACGCCCGGACGGCTGATGGATCACATGCGGCACGCCTCGCACGACTTCACGCGGCTCGAAGTCGTGGTGCTCGACGAGGCCGACCGCATGCTCGACATGGGGTTCTGGCCTGATGTGCAGCGCATTCTCGGTGGCCTGCCGCCCGTCAGACAGACGTTGCTCTTCTCGGCGACGATGCCCGAGGAGATCCTCAAGCTCTCGAAGGAATTCCTGACGGATCCGGCGTTCGTCCAGGTGGGACGACGCGGAGGACCTGCCACGACGATCACGCACGGGATGCAGGCCGTGGCCAGTTCGGGCGAGAAGGTGCACTGGCTCGCGCGGTGGCTTCGCGAGGACGCCAGCGGGCCCGTGCTCGTGTTCTGCCGTACCAAGATCGGGGCCGATCGCCTGGCCTCGCGTCTCAGTTCGCTGGGCATCCGCACCGCAGCCCTGCATGCCGACCGCACGCAGCAGCAGCGGATGTCCGCCGTCGAAGGCTTCCGCACGGGCACGTTCCCGGTGCTGGTGGCCACCGATGTCGCCGCGCGCGGCCTCGACATCGACGGTATCGCGCACGTCGTCAACTTCGAAGTGCCAGACACGCCAGAGACCTACGTGCATCGGGTCGGCCGCACGGGCCGGGCCGAAGCCACCGGGAGCGCCATCACGCTGGCCGCCCCCGAGGAACTCGACGCGCTCCGCGCGCTGGAGAAGGCTGTTGGAATACAACTTCAATAGGAACCCGAACGACGCCGTCGGTTTCGACGAGGCGCACGACGGGAAGACCGAGACGCCGGAGCCCGGTGCGGGCATCGAGGCCGGTGGCGTCGAGGCCGGCAAGGCCGCGCCCGGCGCGCCCGCGCAGGCCGAGGTCGGTCCGGGACTCAAGCGCTTCCAGTCGTGCCGATGGCAGCAACCGGCCGAGAACGGGTCGGCGGAGTTCTGCACGCACCGGGAAGTGAAGCCGTACGCAGGAACCGCAGGGTTCGATGCCGAGGCCTGGTGCCCGGACTGCCAGTACTACAAGCTGCGCCGCACGCCCAAGAAGCGGACGCCCTCGGACGACTACCTGTACTGAGAGGCGCGCCCAGCCGCTGGAGGCACCGTCGCGGGAGGCGTCAGTCCGCGAACTCCTTCGCCAGGCCCACCCACTCGCCATTGGGCGCGAGTCGCTGATACGAGCGCCAGAAATTCCGCGCCTCCTGCGACTGCCCGCTCTTCTCGAGCACGACAGCCAGGTAGAAGTGTGCGTCGGCATAGGACGCGTTCAGCTTGAGCGCCGTCCGGTAGCAGGCCTGCGCTTCGCCCAGCAGGCCGAGGTCGTGGAAGATGTTGCCCAGGTTGAAGTGCGCCTCGAACACGTCCGGGTCGAGCGTCACCGCCCGTTCGTAGAGCGCCTGCGCCTCGGGGATGTGGTCGCTCGCGTAGTGGATGTTCGCGAGGTTGATGAGCGCGGGCACCAGCGAGGGGTCGGCCTCGATGGCCCGGCGATACGCGGCGGCGGCCTCGGCCTGGTGCGAGGGATCGCCATCGTCGAGCACCGAGGCCGTCACGAAGTACTGCTCTGCGGAGCTGTGTGGCGCGTCGGGGTGCGGCTCGAGCAGGCGCGCGAGAGGCGGCGGGTCCGGACGCACCAGCTGCAGCACCTTGGCGGGCTGTGCCTCGATGCGGAAGTCGAGCGCCAGCTGTCCGGAGCGTGAGACGAGCAGGTTCCGCACGACGGCGCGGAACGGCGTCCCCGCGGCCAGCTCCGCGTCCGCCTGCCGGATGACGGCCACGTCGGCGAAGGCGTAGAACGTGTGCCCGTGCGCCCGGTGCGCCGGCCGCACGAGGCCCCACTTCTCCAGGTAGCGCAACTGGTCGGGCCGCAGGTGCCCATAGCGCTCCAACAGGTCGCATTCGGGCTGGAACAATCGCCGCAGCTCCGACGGCGTCGTGATGCCCGCCAGCTGACAGAAGGCGTCCTCGTCGAGGATCCGCACGCGCCCGGGCTTCGACTCGTTCAGCTCCTTCGCACGCGCCAGCTTCGCGCCGTGCTCGCCCCGCTCGCCGGGACGCCCGCCGGGCGGCGCCGAGCCGACCACCAGCACGGTCACCGCCGCGGTGACGTCGTCGACGACCACGGCGCCGAGCTGCTCGCCGAGCGCGCGCGCTTCGCGGCGCTCGAGGGCCAGCATGCGGCCGGCGAACACGACGGTCTCTCCGGCCAGCGGCGTGTGCTGCGAGGCAGGCGGTGAGGGGGCAGTGGCCACGCGGCGTTCAATATACTACCGGGATGCTCCTGGCCGGCGATCTCGGCGGTACCAAGACGCTGCTCGGCCTGTTCGACCGCACGGCGCAGAGACCGCAGCCGGTGATCGTCGAGAGCTTCCCCACCCTGGCCTACACGGGCCTTCCGGCACTGCTCGACGCCTTCGCGGCGCGCACGGGGCTCCCCCTGTCGATCACGGCGGCCGCGGTTGGCGTCGCGGGGCCCGTGGTCGCCGGGCGAGCCCGCCTGACCAACGTGCCCTGGACGGTCAGCAGCGAGACCCTCGCCGCGCACCTCGGCCTTCCGCCGCATCGGGCCGCACTCCTGAACGACCTCGAGGCTCTGGCCACCAGCGTCGGTACGCTCGAACAGGCCGAACTGTTCGTGCTGCAGGAGGGCCTGCCGCGCCAGGACGGCCACGCGGTGGTGATGGCGGCCGGAACCGGACTCGGCCAGGCGTACCTGCGGCGGCTCGACGGGCACCTGCGGCCCAGCGCCTCGGAAGGGGGCCACGCGGATTTCGCGGCCCGCACCGACCGGGAGATGGCGCTCACCCGGCACCTGCGCGCGCGCTACGGACGCGCCGAGATCGAACACGTGCTCTGTGGACCGGGCCTGCTCAACCTCCATGCGTTCACCCATGAGGCCCTGCCGTGCGTCGCGGGGCCGTCGGCAGGGCTGGACCCGGCAGCCCGGCTGACCCGGGCCGCCATGGCTGGGGAGTGCGAGGGCTGCGCGGACGCGCTGCGCATGTTCGTGGATGCATTCGGGGCCGAAGCGGGTAACCTTGCGCTGCGCGGCATGGCCACGGCCGGCGTGTTCATCGGAGGCGGTATCGCCCCGAAGATCCTGCCGTGGCTCGCCGAGGGATCGTTCATGGAGACGTTCAGGGCGAAAGGGAGCATGCAGGGGCTGCTGACGACACTGCCGGTCCGGGTCATCCTCAACGAGCAGGCCGGGCTGCTGGGCGCCGCCGTCGCCGCCCGCGAGCTTCCGTGATGACCCCTGGCCGGCACGAGCGGGCGGTGTCGGGCGGCGCGGGGCCGTTCGGGCCCGACGTCTGGCCCGGTCCTGACTTTGTTGCGCCTGCCGCGAGACGGAGGCAGCGCCCGGATGCTGGTGTGGCGGACACCCGCGTGGCATCGATAGTGCTCCCGGGTGCGGGCGTGGGGTCGAACCAGGGGCCGCTCGTCTTCGCGATCTTCCTCGTGACGCAGGTGCTCGACGCCGCCTTCACGTACCGGGGCGTCACGCAGTGGGGACTGGGTGTCGAGATGAACACCCTGATGGTCCGCGCGATGGAGGCCATCGGCCCCGGGCCGGCGCTCGTCGTCGCGAAGATCTTCGCCTGCCTGTGCGGACTCTACCTGCACGTCACCGAACGGCATCGCCCGCTCGCGATTGCCACCGGCGCGTGCATCGGCGTGGCGGTCGTCCCCTGGTTCTTCGCCCTGCTCCTGCTCTGAGCGGTCCGGACGTCTCACCCGTGCACCACCAGCCCCGCCCCGTCCTCCCGAGGCTTCCTGTCCTGCGGCTGTCCCAGGTGCTCCTGCTGGTTGCCAGCCTGTCCCAGGCTGGCCTCGCCGCGGCCGCCGACCAGGCCCTGCCGTCTGCGCCACAGCCCGGCGGCGCGACGCAGACCCGCGAAGGCGACGGACAGGTCGTGATCCACGCCACGCGGATCCGCGAGGACCTGCGCGTGGATGGTCGGCTCGACGAGCCGGCGTACGAGGCCGTGGCCCCGATCGACGACTTCGTCCAGGTGGAGCCCCTGGCGGGTGTGCCGGTGACCGAACGCACCGAGGCCTGGGTCCTGTTCGACGACCGGACGCTCTACGTGTCCGGACGCTTCCACGACCGCAGCCCCGAACGCTGGGTCGTCAACGAGATGCGCCGCGACATCCCCAACGTGTCCAACGCGGAGAGCTTCGGCCTGATGCTCGACACGTTCCACGATCGCCGCAACGGCTTCATGTTCGAGGTCAACGCCCTCGGCGGATTCATCGACGGCCAGATCACCAACGAGGGCTTCCCGCCGAGCACCGACTGGAACCCCATCTGGAACGTCCGGGTCTCCCGGTTCGAGGGCGGCTGGTCGTTCGAGATGGCGATTCCGTTCCGGTCCCTCCGCTACGGCGCCGGTCGCGAGCAGACGTGGGGCATCAACATGCGCCGCATCGTGCGCTACAAGAACGAGGAGGCCTACATCGTGCCCCTGCCGCAGTCGCTCGGCAGCCGGCGCGGCCTGATGCAGGTGTCGTCGGCGGCTACGCTCGAAGGGCTCGAGTTGCCCCCCGGCGGGCGAAACCTCGACGTGAAGCCGTTCGGCATCTCGACCCTCTCGACGGACCGCCGGGCCGTGCCCGTCGTCTCCAACGCCCTGGGCGGCGACGCCGGACTGGACGTCAAGTACGGCCTCACGCAGAACATCGTGGCCGACCTCACGCTCAACACCGACTTCGCGCAGGTGGAGGTGGACACCCAGCAGGTGAACCTGACGCGCTTCAGCCTCTTCTTTCCCGAAAAGCGCGAGTTCTTCCTCGAGGGCCAGGGCATCTTCGCATTCGGCACCGGCGCCGGCGCCAACACCGGTGGCGGCGACGTGCCCACCATGTTCTTCAGTCGCCAGATCGGCCTGAGCCGAGGACTCGCCGTCCCGATCATCGGTGGGGGCCGCCTCACCGGCAAGTCGGGTCCCTGGACCATCGGCGCGCTCAACATCCAGACCGACAGCGACCCCCAGGTGGGCGCACGCACCACCAACTTCACCGCCCTGCGCCTGCGTCGCGACATCCTGCGCCGCTCCGCCGTCGGTGTGCTCTTCACGGGGCGTTCCCACTCGACGGTGGCCGAGGGATCCAACCAGACGCTCGGCGTGGACGGTGCCTTCAGCTTCTTCACGAACCTGGCCATCAGCGCCTACGTCGCGCGGACCTGGACCCCCGACCGTATCGGGCGTGACCTCAGCTATCGGGGTCAGCTCAACTACTCGGGGGACCGTTACGGCCTGCAGCTCGAGCACCTCACGATTCAGGAGCGCTTCAACCCCGAGGTGGGGTTCGTGCGCCGCCCCAACATGCGCAAGACCAGCGGTCTGGCGCGCTTCAGCCCACGCACCCCGTCGCTGCCTGCGGTCCGGAAGCTGGTGGCCGAGGCGGGCTTCACCTACGTGGAGAACAACGCCGGGGTCGTGGAGTCGCGCGAGCAGGTGGGGACGGCGGGCATCGACTTCCAGAACAGCGACCAGGTGCGCGTGTCGGTCACCCAGTCCTATGAATTCCTGGCCCGCCCTTTCGCCATCGCGTCGGGCGTGAGCATTCCGGTGGGCGGCTATCCCTTCACCACGCTGGGCCTCCGCTACACGCTCGGCCAGCAGCGGCCGCTCGCGGGCACGGCCTCGCTCGATGTGGGCAGCTTCTACGCGGGGCACAAGACGACCGCGGGGCTCTCGGGCGGACGCCTGGAGATCACGCCGCAGGTGATGGTGGAGCCCGGCGTGTCGGTGAACGTGGTGGACCTGCCCTTCGGACGGTTCACGGCCACCCTGCTCAATGCCCGCCTGGTCTACACCATGACGCCGCGGCTGTTCTTCACCGGCCTGGCGCAGTACAACTCCAGCAACCACACGGTGAGCAGCAATCTGCGGCTGCGGTGGGAGTACCTGCCGGGGAGCGAACTCTTCGTCGTGTACACCGACGAACGCAACTCGGAGGTGCACGGGTTCCCCGACCTGAACAACCGCGCGTTCGTCGTGAAGGCCACGCGGCTCCTCCGCTTCTGACCGCCCGTGGCGGGCGCTCTCGCCTTCAGCGCTGCGCGCGCGCCGCGGCCACGAGCGCGGCCTCGATGTGCGGCGCGAGGGCCGGCGGCTCGTCCCGGCCTTCGAGCCACGTCTGCACGGCCGTCAGGGTGTCCACGGGCGCGGTGAGCTGGAGGCCCGCCTGTGTGGCGCGCTCGGCGCTCACGTTCATGAGCCCCCCGCGATGCCCGGGCCCGGACCGGAAGAGCGGCAGCTCCTGGAAGGTCAGCCCCGCGGCCCACAGCATCTCGGCGGGGACCCAGACCATGTGGGCCGGCGCCAGCAGCGCCAGGAACGCAGCCCACGTCAGGCGGGGGCCGGCCAGGTTGTACGCTCCGTCCAGGTCGCGCTCCACCACGG
>JABFRY010000453.1 GCA_013140955.1 Acidobacteriota bacterium | reverse complement strand
CCCCGGCACGACCCTGCCGGGGCTCCTGGCGCCGGACACGCCGGTGACGGTCACCGCCGACGGGGCCGTCTACGACGGGAGCGACGCCGGCGCCACGTTCACGGGTCGAGCCACGCTGTGGCAGGGCGAGACCGCGATCCGGGCGGAGCAGATCACGCTCGACCGCGCCAACGGCGCGCTCACCGCCAGCGGTGACGCGCGCTCGACCCTGCGCCTGGACGACGGGGTGACGTCCGGCCGGGCAGCCACCATCCGCTACGACGACGCCAGCCGCCGCGTCACCTACACGTCCGCACCACCCGTGCCGATTACCGGACTGGCAGCGGCGTCCGGGGGGCCAGCCGCGCAGGTGAGCGGGCCCCAGGGCGACCTGACCGCCGGACGCATCGACCTCGTGCTCGCGCCGGGCGGTGGCGGAGCCGAGCAGCTCGAGGCGACCGACCGGGTGCGGGTCGTGCTCGATTCACGCGTCGCCACCGGCGGGTCGATGATCTACCGGGCGGCGGAGGGTCGGTACGAGATGACGGGGACACCGGTGCGAGTCGTGGAGCAGTGCCGCGAAACAGTGGGCCGTTCGTTGATCTTCTTCAGGACGACCGATAGGATCGTCGTGGACGGCAACGAGCAGGTCCGCACGCGGTCCACTGGCAGCGATGCCTGCCAGGAGCCCCCGCGCCCGTGACGTCACGGCTGCAGACGGAGGGGCTCACCAAGTCCTACGGAGGCCGCACCGTGGTTCGGGGCGTCAGCCTGGCCGTGGAAGGCGGGGAGGTGGTCGGCCTCCTGGGCCCGAACGGCGCCGGCAAGACGACGACGTTCTATATGACCGTCGGACTCACGGCCCCGGACTCGGGGCGGGTGCTCCTCGACGGCGAAGACGTCACCGACGATCCGATGTACGTCCGGGCACGCAAGGGCATCGGCTACCTCCCGCAGGAGCCCTCGATCTTCAGAGGCCTCTCGGTGGAGCAGAACATCCTGGCGATCCTGGAGACGCTCGACCTCGGCGCGGCCGCGCGGCGGTCGCGGCTGGCGGAGCTGCTCGACGAGCTCCATCTCACGCCGCTGGCGAAGTCGCCGGCGCACACGTTGTCCGGAGGAGAACGCCGACGAACGGAGATCACGCGCGCGCTGGCGGTGTCGCCCAGGTTCATCCTGCTCGATGAGCCCTTCGCCGGGATCGACCCGATTGCCGTGGGAGAGATTCAGAACATCGTCTTCCATCTGAAGTCGCGCGGAATCGGTGTGCTCATCACCGATCACAATGTCCGCGAGACGCTGAAGATCACCGACCGGGCATATATCGTGCACGACGGAACGATCTTCAAGAGCGGCACACCCGACGTGCTCGCCGCAGACGAGGATGTTCGCCGGATTTATCTCGGGGCCGACTTCCGGTTGGACTAAGATGACGAATCCGGCCGACGCAGAGAGCTGAACGATCGACGCTATGGCGATTTCGCAGAAACTGCATACCAAGCTCGTCCAGAAGCTGATTCTGACGCCGTCGTTGCAGCAGGCCATCAAGCTGCTGCCGATGTCGACGCTGGAACTGTCGGAGTTGCTCAACCAGGAGATGGTCGAGAATCCGATGCTCGAGGAGGTCCCGACCGAGGATCTCCAGCCGGCTGAAGCCACGCCCGAGAAGGCCGAAGAGAAGCCTGCCACCGAGAAGACCGACTCCTGGGACGATCAGGACTACGAGTACTTCTTCGGCGACTATCTCGACGACGGGTACCGGCCGCGTACGCCCACCGAGGTCAAGGAGCTCCCCCCGATCGAGAACACGCTCTCGACGTCCTCCTCGCTGGCCGACCACCTCCTCTGGCAGCTCTCGATGCAGACCGACGACCCGCTCTCCCGCGAGATCGGCGAGGCCATCATCGGCAACCTCGACGACGACGGCTATCTCGTGGCCACGGTCGAGGAGCTGGCGAGCATGGGCCCATGGCGCACCGAGGAGGTGGAGCGGGCCCTGCGCCTCGTGCAGTCGTTCGACCCGATCGGTGTCGCGGCCAGGGACCTGCAGGAGTGCCTGCTGCTGCAGCTGCGTCATCTCGGGCTGAACGGCACGGCCTGCGAAACCATCGTGCTCGAGCACATGCGCCTGCTGCAGAACCATCAGGTGCCCGAGCTGGCGCGTAAGCTCGGGGTGACGCTCGACGAACTCAAGCAGCACATCGAGCTGATCCGGGGTCTCGACCCGAAGCCGGGGAGCCGGTTGAACCCGACGCCCTCGCAGTACGTGATTCCGGACGTCTACATCGCGAAGCTCGAAGACCAGTACGTCGCCGTCCTCAACGAGGAGAGCCTGCCGCAGCTTCGCATCAGCCCGGTCTACCGGCGTCTCCTCGACAAGGGGGCCGCCGAGAATACGGACGAGACGCGCGCGTACGTAAAGGACAAGTTCCGGTCGGCGCTGTGGCTCATCAAGTCGGTGGAGCAGCGGCAGAAGACGATCCACAAGGTCGCCACGAGCATCATCCAGTTCCAGCGGGATTTCCTCGATCACGGCATCGAGTACCTCAGGCCACTGGTGCTGCGCGATGTCGCCAACGACATCGGCATGCACGAGTCGACCGTCAGCCGCGTCGTGACCAACAAGTACATGCACACGCCGCAAGGCGTGTTCGAGATGAAGTACTTCTTCCACAGCGGCATCGCCAGCTCGTACGGCGAGGCCGTGTCGTCGGTCACCATCAAGCAGCGCATCCGCAAGATCATCGAGCAGGAGGACCCGCGCAAGCCGTTGAGCGACTCGAAGATCGTCAGCATCCTGCAGCGCGAAGGCCTTGAGCTGGCGCGCCGCACCATCGCGAAGTATCGCGAGGAGCTCAAGATCCCGACGTCCAACCAGCGCAAGGTGCTCTACTGAGGTCATGCGTCTCGAACTGACAGGCAGACACATCCGCATCACGGCGGCCATTCGCTCCCTCGTCACCGGGGGACTCGACAAGCTGGACCGCCTCCTCCACGACAACGCCGTCTCCCTGCAGATCGTGCTCTCGACGGAGCACCACGCCTGCCACGCCGAAGTGACCCTGCACGCCAGGGGCGACCATGTCCTGCACGCCAGCGGATCGGGCCGCGACTGGTCCGAAGCCGTGCAGCAGGCCCTGGTCAAGGTGAACCGGCAGGCCCGGCGTCTCAAGGAACGGTGGACCGATCAGCGCCGTCGTCGGGAGTCCGGTCCGAAGGTCACCGCGGCCCGGCTCGCCAGCGCTCCCGCTCCTCGCGACCCGGCCGCCGGTCCGCGCATCGTGCGCGCCCGTCGGTACGCGGTGAAGCCGATGACGGTGGAGGAGGCCGCCCTCGAGGTGGGCGCCGACCGGTCGGCGTTCATCGTGTTCCGGAACGCCACCACCGATCTCGTGAACGTCCTGTTTCGCAGGCCTGATGGACACCTCGGCCTGATCGAGCCGGACGCATGACGGCACGCCAGCCACGACGCGCCCTCCGGGCCCGCCGGAGCGCGACGAACGTGTGCCTCCCATGAGCGATCGGCAGGCCGTCACGGTCGAGCACCTGCTGCGAAGCCGGCTGGATGCGGTGGGCCTGCCCCTTCAGGTGATGGCGGGTGCCAGCAGCACCTGGCGCGTCATCGCGAGCCCGCACGTGCAGAAGACGGGGCTCGCCCTCGCGGGCTTCCACGAGTACCTGCAGCCCGGACGCATCCTGGTGCTGGGCGAGAGCGAAGTGCGGTTCGTGGAGAGCCTCGCGCCTGAGGTCCGGACGGGCACCCTGGAGACCGCCCTGGCGCACGACCTGCCGTGCGTCATGGTGACCGGAGGATGGGGCGCCCCGACCGAACTCATCTCGGTGTGCGAACGGGCCGGGGTGCCGCTGCTCAGCACGTCGGTCGCCACACCGCTGGCCATCGCGAAGGTGACCGGCCTGCTCGACGACATGCTGGCGACGCGCGAGCACGTGCACGGCGTGCTGCTCGACGTCATCGGTCTCGGCGTGCTGCTCATCGGCGAGAGCGGCATCGGCAAGAGCGAGTGCGCGCTCGACCTCATCGTGCGCGGACACCGGCTCGTGGCCGACGACACCGTCGAGATCAGGCTCCGCGGCGAGACCGTGCTCATTGGGACGTGCCCGGAACTGACGCGCCACCACATGGAGGTGCGTGGGCTCGGCATCATCAACATCCTGGAGCTGTTCGGCGTGGCATCGATCCGTGCGTCCAAGCGTGTGGAGCTCGTGGTGCGGCTGGAGCGCTGGGACCCCGAGCGCGAGTACGATCGGATCGGGCTCGATCGTGAAACCTACGACATCGGGGGACTGCGGGTCCCGCTCATCTCGCTGCCCGTGCGGCCGGGCCGCAACCTCGCCATCCTGGTCGAGGTGGCGGCGCGCAACGAGTTGCTGCGCAGCCGCGGACACGACCCGGCGCGGGAGCTGGTGGCGCGGCTCGATCGGCTGCTGGCGGAACGCCGCGCGGGCGACGGCATGAGCGTGGAGGAAGACGCGTGAGCCCGGCAGCGCGCAACACCGCCGCACGGAAGCGCCCCCGCCGATCGCCCGTGCGCCGGGCGCCGGAACGGGGCACCCGGCGCTTCGTCATCCTGACGGGGCTCTCGGGCGCCGGGAAGTCACACGCAATCCGGGCACTCGAGGACCTCGGATACTTCTGCATCGACAACCTGCCCATCGCCCTGATCCAGACGATTGCGGAGCTCGCGGCCAGGGAAGAAGGCGGCATGCAGAAGGTCGCCCTCGTGGTGGACGTGCGGGAGGGCGCCCGGCTCTCGGAACTCCCGCGCATCTACCAGCGCTTGCGCGGCACCGCCGGCGTGGAGCCGATGCTCATCTTCCTCGAGGCGAGCCAGGCGGCCCTGCTGCGCCGCTTCAGCGAAACGCGGCGCCCGCATCCGCTGGCTCCGGATCGCTCGGTGCGGGAGGGCATCCGTGAGGAACAGAAGCGTCTCGATCCCATCCGGTCGGTCGCCGATCTGATCCTCGATACGTCGAACCTCACGGTGCACGAGCTGCGGAACGTCTTCATGCAGCTGTCACGCGACGGCGGCGACAAGGAGATGGTCGTCAATCTCGTGAGTTTCGGATTCAAGCACGGGGTGCCGCTCGACGCAGACCTGGTCTTCGATGTCCGGTGCCTGCCGAACCCGCACTTCGTGGACCGGCTGCGCAAGCTCACCGGGCGGGACCAGCCGGTGATCCGCTTCATGCGCCGTCATCCGGAGACGCGCGCGTTCATCGAACGGCTGTCCACGTTCCTGACCTTCGCGCTGCCGCAGTACGTGAAGGAGGGCAAGAGCTATCTCACGGTGGCGATTGGCTGCACCGGCGGTCGGCATCGCTCGGTCATGGTGGCCGAGGCGCTCAAGCGCCCCTTGTCTGCCGTTGAGGGCGTGACCGTACGGGTCGCGCACAGGGACTCATGATTGGCGTCGTCGTCGTCACGCATGGCCAGCTCGCCAGCGAACTGGTGAGCGCGGCGGAGATGATCGTGGGCGACCTCCCGCGGTTCGCCGCGGTCTCCATCGGGTGGCACGACGACACCGAAGATGCCCGGAACGAGATCGCGCAGGCGATTGGCCGTGTCGATGAGGGGGACGGCGTCCTCATCCTGACCGACATGTTCGGCGGAACGCCGTCGAATATCGCGCTGACGTTCATCGGCACGGGCAAGGTCGAGGTGCTGACCGGCGTCAACCTCCCGATGGTGATCAAGCTCGCCGGTCCCGGCGACCGAACGGACCTGCTGGCTGCGGCGCGCGACATGCGGGAGCATGGACGCAACGCCATCTGGGTGGCGTCCGATCTCCTCCGCGCCGAACAGATGTAGACGGGCACCGTACCATGACCAGCCGCACCGTCACCGTGCCCAACCCCCTCGGCCTGCACGCGAGGGCTGCTGCGCGGTTCGCCCAGCTCGCGGGACGATTCGAGGCACACATCCGCATCGGACGAAACGGCCGCACGACCGATGGCAAGAGCATCATGGGCATCCTGTTGCTCGCCGCGGCGAAGGGCACGTCGGTGACCGTGTCCGCCGACGGGCGGGACGAGGTGGAAGCCGTCGGCGCGCTCTGTGCGCTCATCGAGTCAGGCTTCGGGGAAACCTCGTGGAACGCCTGAAGGGGATCGGCGTCTCGCCGGGCGTGGCCGTCGGCCCCGCCATCGTCGCACTGCAGCGCACGCATGCCCTCCGGTTCCCCATCAGCGAGGCGCACGTGGACGAGGAACTGGTCGCCCTCGAACGGGCCCGCCAGCGATCGCACGAGCAGCTGGCGCAGATCCGCGCGCGCATCGCCGCCGCCCATGGGCCCGACCTCGCGGCCATCTTCGACGCCCAGTTGCTCATCCTCGATGATCCGCTCCTGGTGGGACGGGCGGCCGTCCTGGTACGGGAGGAGCACATCAACGCGGAGTGGGCCGTCCAGCAGGCCGTGGACGAGCTGGCGTCCGTGTTCGACGATGCGGCGGATCCGTACCTGCGCGAGCGCAAGGGCGACGTGCAGGACGTGGCCGGCCGGCTGCGCATGAACCTCTCTGACGAGAAGGGCGGTCCGCGAGACCTGGGTCACCACCTCGACACGCCCTGCGTCCTGGTCGCCGATGAACTGACGCCCTCCGTCCTCGCGCAGCTCGACTGGAGCCGCATTCGAGGCTTCATCACCGACGCCGGCAGCCGCACGTACCACACGGCCATCCTGGCGCGCTCGCTCGGCGTACCGGCGGTGGTCGGGCTGCACGACGCCAGCCGGCGGGTGCCGGCGGGTGAGTGGGTCATCGTCGACGGGCAGACGGGAGACGTGGTCATCGCGCCGACGCCCGCCGAGCAGCAGGAGGCGGAAGCC